>NZ_JBFAET010000057.1:0-47571 GCF_040642095.1 Streptomyces sp. NPDC020362 | reverse complement strand
AGCCGAGCCTCAGCCCGTTCGGGGGCGGATGCCGTTGCCGGTTTCTCGGCGGATGCCGAGTGCGACGATCTGGGTGACCTCGTCCTCGGCGAAGTTGTCGTCGCTGACCAGGAGCAGAGTTCGCTCGCCGCCCGGCAGGGTCGGACCCCAGGTCATTCCCTCGGTGTTGTCGACCGTGGACAGACCCAGGTCGTGGAAGTCCGCGACGAGTTTCTTGCGCATCGGTACGACCTTCTGTCCGGTCAGGGAGTCCATGTTCTGCACCTCGGTCGCGCCGCGGGTGGTGGCGTCGTAGATGCGGATCTTGTTCCCCGCACCTGCCACCCAGGTACGTTCGAGTACGAGGTAGCGGCTGGGGTCGTCGGGGAAGGCGAAGATCGAGGGCACGCCGGTGTCCGGGGGCCACGGGCTGGTCGGGTCGGACGCCGTGAAGATCTTTTCGAGGGGGTAGGCGAACTGCGCCAGCACGTCACCCCTCCGGCTCTGCTGGGTGACGCGGATCAGGGCGCGCCGTGCTGCAGATCGGGTTCCGGGCCGTCCTGGAGCAGCGGGCCCTCGGCGGCGCTGGTGAGCACCCTGTTCCCGGCTCCGAAGGTGATCGCCTCCACGGCATTGTTCCGCCGTGGGCCCCGGTCCGCCAGGGTGATCTCGTAGTCGGGCGGCAGCGGCAGTTGGCCACGGTGGGCACCGGAGCGGGAGGTTAACTGGATCGACGGCTGGATCACCGGTTCGCTCGACGACTTCGGCCGGTCGCCCTCCTGTGCCCACCAGTACTGGCAGCTCGACGGGTCCACCCGTACTTCTTCCGGGTCCACGGCCTTGCCGTCGCCGGTGCCCGGTGGTGGGTAGACCGAGCCGTCCGGCCGCAGGAAGGGGTGGGTGCCGGTGACGTCGACGGAGTGCACCCCGATGCCGGACCGGGCGACGGCGTGGTCCGGCTGGGCTGCCACCGCGGGGGTCATCGTCGTCGCCAGCACCAGGGCGGCCGCACATGCGCGGCGGATCAAGGAGGATTTCATGCATTCGATCTTGGCCTGGTGGAGGCGCCGAGCGCAGTCGCCCGTCCCTGTGATGCATGACTGAGCACAGGGGGACGGGCGCTCCTCAAGCTCGGCCGCGGCCGTGAAGAACGTAACGACCGGGCACGCCAAGATCATCCAAATTGCGCCGTATTCCGGATCGTCTGCTACGGCAACATGTCGGCCTCATGGCGGGACCGGCCAAAACCTGGTGCCCACTGCAAAGTACGGACCAAGCTGACGCTCACACGTTCGTGGCTCCGTTCCGTCCCGCAGAAAGCTCCACCGCGCATGTATTCGTCTCGTCCGTCCGGCGCTCCCGAGGCGCACCTCCTTTGTGTGGTGAGGAGGTGTCACGCGTGGTGCGCCATGTGACGCGCAAAGCGGTCGGCTGGCTCCTGATGATTGTCGTCGCGACCAACGCCACGTATTTTCTGGCGAGTTGGTTCCTGGACCCGAGATCGAACTTCAAGGAGCTGCGGCCTGTCCGCAGCGAGGCCCAGATCGACCGGGCCCTCGCGCCGTACAACCTGGACCCGCGGGTGCCGCTGGTGCACCGGTGGTGGGACTGGCTCACCTCGGTGGCCCTCCACTTCGACTGGGGGAAGTCCCCCACCGGCGTGTCCGTCAACGGGGAGGTGGGCTACCGGTCCCTCATCAGTGCGGAGTTGGTCGTCACGGCGACCATCCTGTCCGTCGTGATCGGCGTCGCGCTCGGTGTGTACACCGCCGCACGGCAGTACGGCTGGGCCGACCGGGTCTTGCAGGCCGTGTCCATCGTGGTGTTCAACGTGCCGACGTCCGTCGCCGCACTCGCCGTGGTCTTCGTCGCCATCTGGCTGAACCAGCACGCCGGGCTGCACTTCCTCTACGTCGCCGGGGAGAACTCACCCGACGTCGAAGGGCTGTTCCCGACGATCGGTGACCGCCTCCTGCACCTGATCCTGCCGACCCTGACGCTGACACTGATGGGTTACGTCGGCTACCACCTGACGCAGCGTTCGCTGCTGCTCGACACGATCAACGCCGATTTCGTGCGCACGGCCCAGGCCACCGGGCTCACCCGCAGCAAGGCGATCCGCAGGCACGCCCTGAGGGCCGCGCTCATCCCGACGGCGGCCTCCGTGGCGTTCGGCGTCCCCGCCATTTTCACCGGTGCCATCATCACCGAGACGATCTTCGGCTGGAACGGCATGGGCCGTTACTTCATCCAGACCATCAGCAAGAACGACGTGCACGGCACGGTCGCGACGGCCGCCTTCGCCGCGGCACTGACCGCCATCGGCGCGATCCTCGCGGACATCGCCACGGTCTTCCTCGACCCGAGAGTGAGGGTGAGCTGACGTGGCCACCGATGCGACGGCCGACACCTCGGCCCATGCGGCGGCAGACCGGGTTCCGGAAGCGCCGCGCTCCGTGCGGGGGCACGGGGACCTCGGCCTCGGCCGGCTCTATCTGCGGCGCTTCCTGCGCAACCGCCTGGCCGTCGTCGGTGTGGTGATCTTCGTGCTGCTGGTGCTGTTCGGTGCCGTCGGGGGTCGGTTCACTTCCTACGCGTACACCGACTCCGACTTCACCGCACTCACCCAACCGCCGAGCGCCCTCCACTGGTTCGGCACCAACCAGGGCGGGAACGACATCTATGCCTGCACCGTGCACGGACTCCAGCGCTCCCTGGCGATCGCCGTGAGTGTGTCCGTGCTGACGATCGTCGTCGCCGCGATCATCGGCTCCGGCGCCGCCTACTTCGGAGGCCGGGTCGAGAGGGTGACGCTCGCCGTCATCCACTTCCTGCTGATCGTCCCTTCGTTCCTCATCCTCGCCCTGGTCTCCCACCGCCTGGCCGGTGACTGGCGCGTCCTCATCATCGTGCTGACCGTGTTCGGCTGGATGTCCACCGCGCGGGTCATCTGGTCCGTCTCGACCTCACTGCGCGAACGGGACTACGTGACGGCGGCCGAGTTCATGGGCGTCGGCCCGGTGCACATCGTCCTCCGCCACATCATCCCCAACCTCGGTTCCCTGCTGATCGTCAACCTGACGCTCGGTGTCGTCGCGACCGTGCTCAGCGAAACCGCCCTGTCCTTCCTCGGGTTCGGCGTCCAGACCCCGGACGTCTCCCTCGGCACGATGCTCGCGGACGGTGCGGGCGCCCTCACGAGCGCCCCCTGGCTCTTCGCGTTCCCCGCGGGGCTGGTCGTCCTGCTCACCGTGTCGATGACCTTCATCGGCGACGGACTGCGCGACGCCCTGGACCCCACGTCCGTGACCGGCTCGGCAGGAGGCCGACGATGACCCTCGCGACCCCTGTGCTCAACCCGCTGCCACCTGCCGACACCGCCCCCGTGCTGTCCGTACGGGACCTGCGGATCTCCTTCCCCTCCGAGGCCGGAACCGTCGAGGCGGTGCGCGGCGTCAGCTTCGATCTGCTGCCCGGCCGGACCCTCGGCATCGTCGGCGAGTCCGGCTCGGGCAAGTCGGCCACCGCGATGGGCATCGTGGGCCTGCTGCCGCCCTCCGCCGCCCTGAGCGGTCAGGTGCTGCTGGGCGGACAGGACCTGATCGGCCTCGGTGACCAGGCACTTTCGGGGGTACGGGGCAACGCCGTCGGCATGGTCTTCCAGGACCCCCTGTCCGCGCTCACGCCGATCTTCTCCGTGGGCAGACAGCTCTCCGACGCCCTGCGGGTCCACCAGGACCTGACGAAGCGGGCAGCCTGGGAGCGGGCCGTCGAGCTGCTCGACCTCGTCGGCATCCCCGACCCGCGCAACCGGGCCGCCTCCTTCCCGCACGAGTTCTCCGGCGGCATGCGCCAGCGCGTGGTCATCGCCCTGGCGATCGCCAACGAACCGTCCGTGCTGGTGGCCGACGAGCCCACCACCGCACTCGACGTCACCGTGCAGGCGCAGATCCTCGACGTCCTGCGACGGGCACAGGAGGAGACCGGGGCCGGCCTCGTCCTCATCACCCACGACCTCGGGGTGGTCGCCGGCCACGCGGACGACGTCGCTGTCATGTATGCGGGCCGCTTCGTGGAACAGGCGGGCGTCGAGGAACTGTTCCGCCGGCCCACGATGCCGTACACCGCGCGGCTGCTCGCCGCGGTGCCGACCGTGGACGACGGGACCCACCGTCCCCTGGTCCCGATCGGTGGGGAGCCGCCCGCCCTGGTGAGCCTCCCGGACGGCTGCCCCTTCGCAAGCCGCTGCGCCGTCGCCCTCGACGCGTGCCACTCCGGCGAACCGGAGCTGCGCCGGGTCACCGGGCACGGGCACGTGGCGTGCCTGCGCGCCGCAGAGATCGCCGACGGATCCCTCGCCCCCGCAGGCGACGCCGTGCCCGTCGATCAGCAGGCGGCCTCCGGGCGTGCCGAGCCCGGCGAGGTGGTGCTCCGTGTCGAAGACCTCGTCAAGACGTTTCCGGTCACCAAGGGAGCCCTTCTCAAGCGCCGGATCGGCACTCTGCACGCCGTCGACCGAGTCAGCTTCGAGCTGCGCGCCGGGGAGACTCTGGGCCTGGTGGGCGAGTCCGGCAGCGGCAAGACCACGACGCTCATGGAAATTCTCCGGCTCAGGCGGCCCGAAGGCGGCCGGATCGAGATCGCCGGCACCGATGTCGCAACGGTCGGTTCCGGCGCAGGTGTACGGGAGTTGCGGCAGGACGTACAGATCGTCATGCAGGACCCCTTGGGGGCCCTGGACCCGCGCATGCCCGTCTTCCAACTGCTTGCCGAACCCCTGCGGGCCATCGGGCGGGATCGCGAGTCGATCCGCTCCCGCATCCACGAACTGCTGGCACTGGTCGGTCTGGACGACTCGCTGAGCAACCGCTTCCCGGGCGCCCTCTCCGGCGGTCAGCGCCAACGGGTCGGCATCGCCCGCGCCCTGGCGACGGAGCCGAAACTGCTCGCCCTCGACGAGCCGCTCTCCGCCCTGGACGTGTCGGTGCAGGCCGGGGTGATCAACCTGCTGGCGCGACTCAAGCGTGAACTCGGACTCGCCTACCTCGTGGTCGCCCACGATCTGGCCGTGGTCCGGTACATCTCCGATCGGATCGCGGTGATGTACCTGGGGCACATCGTCGAGACCGGGGCGACCGAGACGATCTTCTCCGATCCCAAGCACCCCTACACCCGGGCGCTGCTGTCGGCGATCCCGATACCCGATCCGCAGCGCGAACGCACCCGCGAACGCGTCGTGCTGGAGGGCGAGCAGCCGAACGCCGCACGACTGCCCACGGGATGCGTCTTCGTCGACCGGTGCCCGTTGTACCGCCTCGCCGGCGAGACCCTGCGCCGGCGCTGTCGCACGGAACGCCCCGTGCCGACCCCCGCTGCCGGACAACCCGGCCATCAGTACGCCTGCCACGGCGCCTGAGGACCCGCCCCGGTGACCGGGGACCACCGCCATGTCCCGGCCCGCGCCCACCGCCGGCGACCGGGGCCGCCTCCACGCCCGCGTCCGCGTCCGCTCCATCGACCCAGAAGGAACCACCCCCCATGCGCGCAAGACTGACCTTGCCCGTCGTTCTCATCGCCGCCGTCTCCGTCGCCGCCACCGCGTGCCAGTCCTCGTCCGGCACGGACTCCGCGGGCTCGGACGCGAAGAACACCCCCTCCGCCGCATCGGCTGCCGCCGATTACAACCCCACGCCGTACGACAAGATCAAGGACGGTGGCACCTACACCACCGTCGGGACCTTCGACGACCAGGGCAACCCGTTCAACGTCAATGCCACGTTGACCGCGTCCCGCGTCTGGGCCTGGTACAACGCCGACGCGATCACCTACTCGCCGACCGGCGAGGTGCAGTACAACCCGGACTACTACAGCAATGTGAAGGTGTCCGTCGAAGGCGGCCGTCAGAAGGTCACGCTGACGATCAACCCGAAGGCCGTCTTCAACGACGGCACGCCGATCGACTGGACCGCGATCAAGGCCACGTGGAAGGCCAACAACGGTTCCGACAAGGCCTACTCCGCCTCGTCCACGGACGGCTACGACCAGATCACCTCGGTCGAGGAGGGCACGAACGCCAAGCAGGCCGTCATCACCTTCAAGGGCGTCAACGCCTCCTGGTCGAGTCTGTTCACCACCTTCCTGCACCCCAAGGCGGCTACGGTCGACAGCTTCAACAAGGCCTACGTCAAGAAGGCCCACCCGGAGTGGGGCGCGGGACCGTACACGATCGGTAAGTGGGACACCCACTCCGGCAACATCACCTTCGTCCGCAACCCGAAGTGGTGGGGCAAGAGGGGCAAGCTCGACAGGCGCGTCTACGTGAACCTGGAGTCGACCGCAGCGGTCAACGCCTTCAAGAACGGTCAGCTCGACTACGTGTCCGCCGTCGACGCGGAGAGCCTCAAGCAGGTCCAGGGGCTCAAGGGCACGGAGATCCGCAGCGGCGGGAGCCCCTTCGAGTACTCGCTCTACTTCAACACCAGGTCTCCCGTCCTCGCGGACAAGGGCGTTCGCAAGGCCGTCCAGGAGAGCATCGACCGCGCGCAGATCGCGAAGATCCGGTTCCAGGGGCTCGGCTACAAGGAGCCGCTGCCCGGCTCGGCCGTGCTGTACAGCTTCCAGAAGGGCTACGAGGACAACGTCTCGGCCGTGTTGAAATACGCGCCGGACGACGCCGAGAAGGCACTCGACGCAGCGGGTTGGAAGCCCGGGGGCGACGGCATCCGGGTCAGGAACGGCAAGAAGCTCGAAGTCGGCTACACGCTCCTCGGCGACGACCCGCTGGACAAGGCCACCGCCGGCGCCTTCGCCGCGATGCTGAAGCCGGTCGGCATCGGTCTCGTCATCAAGAAGGCCGACGAGGCGGACTTCTCCAACATCCTCAGCGAGCGCAAGTTCGACCTGTTCCTCTCGGGAAACCGGTCCATGGACCCGTTCGGCGCCCGCTACCTGTGCGACTTCTACTGCTCGGACCGTGACTCCAACATCACCGGTGCGGGTTCACCCGCGCTGGACAAGGAGATCCGCGCCACCACAAAGATCGCCGACCGCGGCAAGCAGGCTGCGGCGGCCAACAAGGTCGAGCGGAAGGCGCTCCAGGAGTACGCCCTGCTTCCGCTGTTCAGCGGCCCCTCGACCTACGGTGTGAAGAAGGGCCTCGCCAACGTCGGCGCGACCATCTTCTACAGCCCGCTCCCGGAGACGGTCGGCTGGGAGAAGTAACCCTGGCGGTACATCGGCCGGGCCGACGGGAGTACGCCGCGGCCCGGGCGCTGCTGCTCCGCCGCGCCGGCAGGGACGCCCACCCGGCGCCTTCAGCGGTGTCCGCCGTGGGTGTCCCCCGAGTGGTGCCCGTGCTGCATGGGGTCGCCGTGGTCCTGGGCGGTCTCGGGTGAGCCGCCCATCATGCGCAGCATGGTCAGCCCTCCGGTTCGCAGGAACCGCACCAGGAGCACGGTGGCGAGGAGGAGGAAGGCGATGTTGAGCCAGGTGGTGTAGTTCCATCCGACGCCTTCCATGGGGACCTCGGCGTCGGCCTGGTCGGGGATCAGGCCGAGACCGCCGAAGGTGAACTCGACGACGTATCCCGCGACGACCATGGAGAAGTAGAAGGTGCCGAGGAGGAAGGCGGCCATCCTGGCGCCGTAGTACTTCCGGTAGATGTTGAGGATCGGCAGGATCAGCAGGTCGGCGAAGATGAACGCCACCACGCCGCCGAAGCTGATGCCCCCCTTCCACAGCACGACCGCGAGCGGCACGTTGCCGATGGAGCACACGAACGAGGCGATCGCCACCAGCGGGCCGACGACGGGCCCCCACAGCTTGGCGGCGAGCGGGTGGCCCTCGAAGAAGAAGGCGCCCCAGAACGCGTCCGGGACCCAGGCGGCGATGGCACCGGCGATGAGCAGGCCGGCGACCAGGTCGCGCAGGATCGCCGCCCATTCCATGACGAACACGTGGCTGGTCGCGGTGAAGCCCTCCCGGGAGAACAGCCGCCGGGTGAAGGACCCCTCGCGCCGTACGGACATGTCCATCGCGGCGTGGCCCTCCATCGACCCGGCAAGGCCCCGTCCCGCCTGTTCGCGAGCCTGACGCAGGAGCCCCGCGCGCAGGAACAGCCGGAAGAGGACGGCCAGCAGGACGATCATGACCGGGCCGCCGACGAACTCGGCGGCGGTGAACTGCCATCCCATCAACAGTGCCAGGATGACGCCGAGTTCGACGACGAGGTTGGTGGAGGCGATCTCGAAGGCCATAGCGGCGGTGAAGTTCGCGCCCTTGCGGAACAGCGAGCGGGCCAGCGCCACCGCGGCGTAGGAGCAGGACGAGGACGCCACGCCCAGGCCCGCGGAGACGGCGAGGGTCCGGGGCCGGTCGTCGCCGAGCAGGGAGACGACGGTGGACTTGCGGACCACGGCCTGGACGACGGCGGACAGGGTGAAGCCCAGGATCAGCGCCCAGGTGATCTCCCAGGTCATGGAACCGGTGATCGACAGTGCGTGCAGTACGGCGTGCATCCGTGAAGCCTCCCCTCCAAGGGGCGGCGCACGACGGCGGACACGCCCACTGCCGCCGAGCCCTCCTGTCGGCCGAGGTACCGGGCACCGCCCGACCGAGCAGGGCCCGGCCGCAAGGACACGACCGAGCGGCGCCCGCCCGGAAGAGCGCGGCGGCAAGGACCCTGTCCGTCAGTTCCCCTGGCCCTGCGGTGTGCCGCGGAGCGGTAGTCCGCAGGCTCGGTAGATCTCGTCGAGGACTCCCATCGTCGCCACGGCGTCTCTGGCCGAGGTGACGACCGGGCCGCCGTCGAGGACCGCCGCGGCGAAGGCCGACAGCTGGCAGGCGTAGCTCGACGGGTTCCGGGGCACGCGCTCCCGCCGCACCGTGCGCCCTCCTGCCTCGCGCGGCGCTCGGATCGTCAGCCGGTGGTGGAGCTGGGGCATCACGAAGTTGGTCACGTCGAGTTCGCCGGCCGCCCCGACCGCCCGGGCGCGGATCGACAGCACCCGGCGCGACCACATGGACGCGCGGACCCGTCCGGTCGCTCCTCCCGGGAAGGTGAGTTCAGCACTCATCGCCCGGTCCACGCGCCGGTCCTTGCGCAGGGTCAGCATCCGTGCCGCCGTCACCGCCGGATCCGCCCCGCCGAGAAGCCGGGCGACGTGCACCGCGTAGCAGCCGGCGTCCATGGTCGCGCCGCCCGCCAGTGCGTAGTCGTATCGGATGTCGCCGAACCGCGGCAGCGGGAAGCAGACGTCGGCCTCGACATGGTGCAGTTCGCCGAGTTCGCCGCTCCCCACGATCTGTCGCATCCGCGCGGCGAGCGGGTGGTGGCGGTAGTGGAAGGCTTCCATCACCACCAGGCCGCTGCGCGCGAAGGCTGCGTCGGCGGCGTCCGCGACGCGCTCGGCCTCGGCGCGGTTGGAGGTGAAGGGCTTCTCGCACAGTACGTGTTTGCCGGCCTCGAGAGCCTTCAGTGTCCACTCTGCGTGCAGCCCGTTGGGCAGGGGTACGTAGACGGCGTCCACCTGCGGGTCGGCGAGCAGCGCGTCGTAACTGCTGTGCACGACGGGGACGGCGTGCTTGCGCGCGAACTTCTCGGCGCGTGTGCGGTCGCGGGCGGCGACAGCGGTCACGCAGACGCGCGGTACCTGCCGCGCGGGCCGGATCAGTGCGCTCGGTGCGATGGCGGCTGCCCCGAGCAGCCCGACCCTGAGGCTCTTCGACATGGCGATCAGTGTGCCAGCGCCGCTCCCGCGCGGCCGTCCGCCGTCTCCTCTTCCCGTCGGTCGTCGGGGCCGCTACCTGTCGATCTGCAGTACCGCCATCATCCCCGCGTCCTCGTGGTCGAGGATGGGGCAGTGCAGGACCGTCCTGCCCGGGCAGTCGCGGAACCGGATGCGGATGACCATGGTTCCGCGTGGTGGGACGTCGACGGTGTCCTGCAGGCCGTAGTTGGTCTGCGGCCTGCCGTTGATGCTCATCACCTGGAAGCCGTTGGTGTGGACGTGGAACGAGTGGACCTCGTCGCTGTCGTTCTTGATCGTCCACTCTTCCACGGTGTTGAGCCTGGACCGGACGTCGATGCGGTTGTGGTCGAACTGCTTGTGGTTGACGTAGAAGAGCGTGCCTGCTTTGTTCTCCGTGAAGGTGACCGTCTTGCGGCCCGCGACGGCCTCCTTCGCGAGGTCGTCCACCGGGGCGAAGGCCGTGGGCAGGACCGCGGGCTGCATCGGCTCGCCGTCGGACCGGACCGTGGCCGGCGTCGCCCGGGGGAACCGGTTGCCGGCCTTGCCGGTGTTGTACGGCAGGGTCCGCAGTTCCGACACGCCGGCCTTCGGGCCCTGTACGAGCACGTCGTAACGGGCACCGGCCGGGATGACCAGGGAGTCGGCGGTGTACACCTCGTTCACCGGTGGCCGTCCTGGGCGATGACGTGGAACTTGGTGCCCGGCAGCGCCACTTTGCAGAAGATGTTCGCCCCGATGTTCGTCAGGCGCCACAGCTGGGTCTCGCCGGGCCTGATTCCGATCCGCGGGTTGAGCTGCCCGTTCCTGCTCACGATCTGCGGGGGCGCGCAGGTCCTCCGTCGCCCGTGCCGTGAGGGCCGGGGAGGGGGAGACGGTGGACGGGGCAGCCGCCGACCCTTCCGGACGGCCGAGTGCGCCGGTCTCGGTGTGCCCGCTGCACCCCGCAGCCAGACCGAGCGCGGTCGGTGCGCATCCGATGACGGTCCGGATCCGATGGGCGCGTACGGACAAGCTGAACCCCATGAACTGCGGATACGGAGGCCGGGCGGCCGTGGGAGGCCATCACGCATCCAGGAATCAGGAGGAATCGGGCACGACCCGGAGGAGTGGCGCGGGCATCACCTTGATGAGCTACCCCGTGCGGCGCCGGAGCGCGCCGCACCGGGCCTTGCCGCAGAGCCTTGCCGCAGGGCCCGGCCGTGCACAACCGAACCTCCTGCATGCACCGGCAGGCCGGCGGAGGTCGCTCCCGCACGGGGCGCGCGATGCGCCCGGGGCTCCCTACGCTCGTAGGGAACGGGTTTTCTCGGACCGTGCAGACGGTCCTGGAGGTGACAGCCATGCGAGCTTCGCTGATACAGCTCTCCGTGGACTCGTCGGACTCCGCCGACGACCGTCGGCACAGAGCGGCGTCACTGGTCCGCGGCCGGTCGGGCGACGATCTGGTGGTCCTGCCGGAGCTGTGGACGGCCGGCGCCTGGTCGTACGACCGCTGGGGACCCGACGCCGAAGGAGTCGACGGCCCCACCGCCGAGGCCATGTCCGCCGCTGCCCGTGAGGCCGGGACATGGCTCCATGCCGGATCGATCGTCGAGCGGGACGGGGACGGGACTCTGTACAACACCGCTCTCCTCTTCGACCGGGCCGGCGAGCTGCGCGGTTGCTACCGCAAGATCCACCGATACGGCTTCGACACCGGCGAGGCGACTTTGATGGGCGGCGGCCGCGACATCGTCACCGTGCCCACCGACTTCGGTGTGATCGGCCTCGCCATCTGCTACGACCTTCGCTTCCCCGAACTCTTCCGCGGCCTGCTCGATGCGGGCGCGGAGCTGATCGTGGTGCCCGCGGCCTGGCCTGCGGCCCGCCTCGGCCACTGGCAGCTGCTCACGCGCACGAGGGCCCTGGAGGAACAGGTCATCCTCCTGGCCTGTTGCGCGGTGGGCGCCCATGGAGGCATGGAGCAGGGCGGACACAGCGTGGCCGTCGACCCGTGGGGAACCGTCCTCGGCGAGGCCGGTACCGCGGAGGAGACCGTGACGGTGGACTGCGACATGGCCCGAGTCGCCCGGATCCGCTCGGAACTCCCGGTCCTGCGCGACCGTGTCCTCGCCATCGAGGCACCCGCAGTACGGTGAGCCGTCCTCCGGCACCCCTGGCGGCCCGGGCATGCCTGGCGGGCCGGGCACCCCTGGCGGCCCGGGCACGCCCTCGGAGGGCTCGTCACAGGACCGGGGGCCCCGCCTCGATGCGGCGGAGCACCGGGGGCAGACGATCCAGGTCGGGGCCGGTCTGGACCTGTCGCTCGTCCCACCATGTGGCCCCGGCGTCGCGCAGCGGCCCGATCACGTCCTTGGCCTTGGCCGCGTCCGGAGGCGTAGCACCGCCGAGCACGAACTCGAAGGGGTCTTGGGCCCCGACCGTACGCTGCTTGCGCACGTAGCCGACCAGCTCCCGCACCTCCGCCGCATCCGGCACATGCCCATGCCGGGCCGTCTCGAACAGCGGCACCGCGCCGTCCCACCGCGCTGCCCGCCGCATGGGCGGTCGACGCGGCCAGAACCCGCCGATCCACACCGGCGGACCGGGCCGCTGCACGGTGGCGGGCACCAGCGTCACGTCCCGGACCTCGTAGTGCCGGCCGCGGTGGTTCACCGCCTCACCGGACCAGTAGCGCCGCAGCAGCTCCAGCCCCTCGTCCAGCCGCTCGGCGAGGACGCGCGGCTCGGCGGCGTCACCGAAGCTGCGGTACTCGTCCTCGACTGGACCGCCCAGGCCCGCGGCGAAGATCACCCGGCCGCCGCTGAGGTGGTCCAAGGTGGCCACCTGGCGGGCGAGTTGCTGGGGACGGTAACGAGGGACCGGCGTCAGCAGGGTGCCCAGCCGGATGCGCGAGGTCGCCAGCGCGGCGGCGGTCAGCAGCATCCAGGGGTCCGCGAAGGGACGCCCCTGGTGCTGTCGGTGCAGTACGTGGTCCCAGACGAAGAGACCGTCCCAGCCGCACTGTTCGGCGGCTGCCGCCGCCGTCGCGACGTTACGGGGGTCGGCGAAGTCACCGAAGTTGGGGATGTTGATCGAGAAGCGCATCCCAGCAGGATGCGGAGCCGACCGCGAAGGGGCAACAGGATTGCGATCCGGGCGATGTCAGACCGGGTCGCCGGCGTGCGCAGCCCTCGCCCACCGCCGCCACTGGAAGGCTGTCCGGCGACCGCCGCTCGATGTGTGACGGGTGAGCGGCGGGACGGCTGTGCGGCGGGACGGGTTGACCTTCGCGCATGGGTCAATGCCTAGCGTCAGCGGTATGACGCCCCATGCGAAGAGCGCAACGCCGCCCACCCGTTCCAGCCTGCCCCGTACGGGTCTGGAAGTCCGCCTCGCCGCCCGCCCCGAGGGGCTCCCCGCACTCGACCACTTCCAGGTCGTCGAGGTGGGTGTCCCGGATCCCACACCGGGCCACGTCCTGGTGCGCAATCTGTTCATGTCGCTCGATCCCGGCATGCTCATGTTGATCGCCGGCGGATCTCCCCTGCCGATGCCACGGTATGAGGTGGGAGAGGCCCTGTACGGGGACGCCGTCGGCGAGGTGGCCGCCTCGGCTGATCCCTCGCTGCGCGAGGGAGAGCTGGTGGTCCACCGGCTCGGCTGGCGGGAGTACGCCACGGCCGAGGCAGGTGCGTTCCGCCGCGTGGACAGGGCGTCCTACCCGAGCCCCTCCATGCACCTGGGATTCGGGCTGGTCGCCTACGCCGGACTCATGGAGGCGGCGGAACTGCGGCCCGGCGACACCGTTTTCGTCTCCAGTGCGGCAGGAGCCACCGGGAGCATGGCGGGTCAGATAGCCCGGCTCAAGGGTGCCGGCCGGGTGATCGGCAGCGCCGGCTCGGCCGTCAAAGTTGCCCGTCTGACGGGGAAACTCGGGTTCGATGCGGCCTTCGACCACCACGACGGCCCGGTACTCGACCGGCTGCGCGAAGCGGCCCCGGACGGCATCGACGTCTACTTCGACAACGTGGGGGGCGAGCAACTGCGCGCCGCCCTCGAGGTCATGAACGTGCGCGGCCGGGTCGCGGTCTGCGGAGCCCTGAGCCGGCAGAGTACGGGCCGCCCCGACGAGGGCCCCGGTGATCTGCTGAACGTCCTGGGCAAACGCCTGACCGTCCGCGGCTTCACGCCCGCGTGCGCCGACGGTTACGTCGTCGGCGCACAGCGGGTGGCCGAACTGGAGGAGAAGATCGCGGCCCTGACGCGGCTGCGCGACACCCTGGTCCACCGGATGCCCTGGTTGGCGACATCCGATGACGCCCCGGAGAGGGAACCCGCCTGACCCGGCAGCTCCCCCCTGTGCACGCAGGGCCACACCTGTGGACGTAGGGCCTCCCCCACCTCGTGCCCGGGGGCTTGTCGGAGTGTCCGGGCCGGCCGCGCGTGATCGGCTGTTCGCACGTGAACCGTGCAGGAGAAGGTGGACAGTTGAGGTCTCGGATCGGATACGCCGCGTGGGTCGCAGGTGTGGTGCAGTTCTTCGTCGTCCACGGGATCGTCGAGTCGGCCTGGGTCAGACCGTACAGTTGGGCTCGGAACAACATCAGCGACTTGGGCAATGCCCACTGCGCCATGCAGTCGGAGCCCGAGCCCCGCTACATCTGCTCGCCCGAACACGGCCTGATGAACGCCTCGTTCATCGCTCTGGGCATGTTCCTCGTTGTCGGCGTCGTTCTCACCGGTCCCCTGTGGCGCACAAGCGCGACCGGGATCGCGGCCCGGTGGCTGTTGGCCTGCGCAGGCGTGGGATTCGCGGTCGCCGGGCTGGCACCTGCGGACATCCACGAGAACCGGCACGTCCTGGGTGCGCTGCTCATCATGGCCATGGGCAACATCGGCCTTCTGCTGGCGGGAGTCGGCCTGGCGCGCGATGTACGGGGTCCGCTGCGCCGGGCGACCAGTCTGCTGGGAGTGACGGCGATTGCGGCCTTCGGGCTCCTTCTCTCCCACCGCTATCTCGGACTGGGGATGGGCGGCATGGAGCGGGTAGCGGTGTTCCCCCTCTTGGCGTGGGCGCTGTCCGCCGGTGTCCGCGGCCTGCTCACCAGCGTGTCCAGCCCCTGACGGCGTGCACACGACCGCAGTCCGGCCCCGCGGCAGTGACCGGTCACCCCCGGAGGCTGCCGTGGGAACCTGTCACCGCAGCACGGGGAGTCGGGGGCAGGTGGATCCGGGCAACGGGCAGGTGGGGGAAGCGTCGGCCCCGGTACACCACGGTGAGGTTCTGCAGGGGCTGTTCGCCGAAGACGGCGTGCGGCGCCGAGGGCTTGTCAGCCTCCCCTGCCCCCTCTACTCGGTGCACGCGACGTTCACCACGGACGGCCGGTCCGCGCTCTCCGTCTCTCCCCGCTGGAAGAGCAAGGCGCGGACGGCCGCCCGTCTCACCCTGGAGCTGTTCGGTCTGCCGGTCGGCGGACACCTCGCGCTCCACGGTGACGTTCCCCTGGCGCGTGGCTTCGGGTCGTCGACGAGCGACGTGCTGGCGGCCATCGGTGCCGTGCGGGACAGGTTCTGCCTGCCATTGTCCGCCACGGAGACGGCCCGGCTCGCCGTCCGCGCGGAGACCGCCTCCGACTCGCTGATGTTCGGGCCGAACGCAGTCCTCTTCGCCCATCGGGACGGCATGCTGATCGAGGACTTCGGCTGCCCGTTGCCGGCGGTGCACGTGCTGGGTTTCGGGACCCGGCCGGACCGGGCCGGCGGCGGGGTGGAGACACTGGCCCTGCCGCCCGCGCGCTACACGGAGCACGAGGCCGGGCAGTTCGGCGAGCTGCGCGCCCTGCTCCGCGAGGCGGTCCTCGCCAAGGACGTGCGGCTGTTCGGGCTGGTGGCCACCGCCAGCGCCAGAATGAACCAGCGTCACCTCCCCGTACCCCTTCTCGACCGGATCCTGGCGATCGCCCGGGAGTCGCGCGCGGCCGGCGTCCAGGTCGCGCACAGCGGGGACATCGCGGGACTGCTCTTCGAGCGCGACGATCCCGATCTCGACGCCCGATCGGCCCATGCCGAGGAGTTGCTGCGCCGCAGCGGCGTGGTCGAGCTGTGGAGGTTCTCGACGGCGGGATGAGCGGTGCCTGCCGAACCGCCCGATCGGCCCTCGCGCCGCCCGGGGCTCCAGAACGCACAAATGATCTCTTACTGTCATAGTGCGACCATGGACATCACCTCGGAGCAGGGCCGGGTCCACCGCGGCGTCCGTACCCGCCGCGCGGCCCTCGCCCTGACCGGTGCCGTCGGTGTTGCCAGTGCCGCCGTCCTCGTCGTCCTCCCCCGCACCGAGCACCGCGCCCCGCCGCACGCCCGGCATCCCGCCCCCGGCGCCTCGGCCGGCGCCACCTCCTCCGGCGCCGGGGCCGACACACCGTCACCCGGCGCCCGGGGCATCGGTGACCCGCTCCTGCCACTCGACGGCAACGGGGGCTACTCGGTGCGCCGCTACACCCTCGCCCTCGACTGGCGCGCGCCGGGCACGCCCTTCCCCGCGACCACCACCCTCAGCGCCACCGCCACCCAGGCCCTGTCCCGCTTCGACCTCGACTTCGCGGGCAACACCCTGCACACCGTCACCGTCGACGGCACACCGGCCAAGGCCGTACGCGACGGCGACGAGCTGGTCGTCACTCCGGCACGGCCGATCCCCCGCGGCCATGCGTTCACCGTCCGGGTGGCCTACACCGCCGACCCGACGCAGCGACGGCACCGCGGCGACGCGATCCAGGACTACGGCTGGGTACCCACGGCCGACGGCACGCTGCTGGCCCTCCAGCCCGACGGTGCCAAGATGGTCTTCCCCGCCGACGACCACCCGAGCGTGCGCGCGCCGTTCACCTTCCGCATCACCACCCCGGCGGGCCTGACCGCGGTGGCCAACGGACGGCTCGTCGAACGCGTCGGGCAGCCCGGCGGACGCATCCGGTGGACGTACGACTCCGAGCATCCGCTCGCCGCCCAGCTGGTCCAGCTGGCCATCGGCAAGTTCACCGTCGTGGACGGCAAGGGCCCGCGCGGGCTTGCCGTGCGGGACGTGGTCCCGGAGGGCCTCGTCGGCGACACCGAGGCCTACCGCTCGCTCACCCCCGGGCATCTGGCCTGGCTGGAACAGCGGCTCGGCCCCTATCCCTTCCGCCGCTACGGCGTCCTGGTCGGGGACACCGACCTGCCCGTGGCCCTGGAGACACAGTCGCTGTCCGTCGTGCCCAGCGCCGACCTGCTGGGCGACCGGATCGACGCCGAGCGCAACCTCGTGCACGAACTCACCCACCACTGGACCGGCGACAGCGTGGCGATCCGACGGTGGTCGGACCTGTGGCTGAGCGAGGGTCACGCCCGTTTCTACGAGCTGCTCTACGGCGACACGCGCGGCGGGCCCGACCTGGAGGGCATGATGCGGTCCGCGTACGCACAGCACGACCAGTGGCGGCACGACGACGGCGCACCCGCCGAGCCCACCGAGCCCGGCCTGTTCCGGCAGATGCGCTACGACGGCTCGGCACTGGTGCTCTACGCGCTCAGGGAGAAGGTCGGCGAGGACACCTTCGAGCGGATCGAGCGGTCCTGGGTGACCACGTACCGGGGCCGGGCCGCCGGCACCCGGGACTTCGTCAGGCTTGCTTCCGCCGTCGCCGGCCAGGATCTGACAGCCTTTCTGACCCCCTGGCTGTACGGGGCGCACACCCCGCCCATGCCGGGGCACCCCGACTGGCAGGTGGACGCGGTCGAGGAGGACTGAGGCCTCTCCCGCGGCAGCAGGCGTGCTGCCGCCGACCGGGTGGCCTCGGCCCTCGGCTGGTCCACGCCGGTGACGCTCGGCGCGACGCGGCGCGCGAGGCACGGAAACGTACGAGGGGTGACGTGCTGGGCAACCGTCCTTGCCCTGAACGGCAACTCCCCTTGCCCCGGTCGCATGTGTCCTGGCCGCGCCGAACCTCGTTGGAGGCACCTCCATGAAAAAACGCGTCGCCCACCGCGTCTCCAGTGCCGTACGCGGACACCGGCGGATCATCTGTGTGACCGCTTCGGCGGCGCTTCTGGTGCCGTTGCTGATCGACCGCTCGGGCCAGACCGGCCCCCCGGCCGACCAGCGCCTGCAGGACGACTACACCACCGCCGCCAACGAGTACCACGTGCCCCGAAGCATCCTGATGGGCGTGTCCTACCTGCAGTCCAGGTGGGACTCCCATCCGGGCATCCCGAGCGTCGTCGGCGGCTACGGGCCGATGCACCTGGTGGACACCCACGGGCTCCAGGCGCAGCAGCCGGGCCGGCAGAGTGCCTCGCCGCGCGCGGCGACGGCAGGCTCGCCCGGCTCGGGTTACGAGAAGGCGGCCGTCGGCGTCGGGCAGGCGGACCTGCAGAAGGCCGCCACCCTGACCGGACTGCCCGCGGAGCGGCTGCGGACCGACGACGACGCCAACGTGCGCGGCGGTGCGGCCCTCCTGGCGGCGACCCAGCGGCGGCTGGGCAAGCCGCTCAGCGCCAATCCGACGGACTGGTGGGACGCCGTGGCGCGCTTCCCGGGCGAGAGCGACCGCGCGTCGGCGGCGGTGTACGCGAACGACGTCTTCGATGTGATCCACCGGGGCGCGCACCGCACCACCGACGCCGGGCAGCGCGTCAGCCTTCCCGCGAGCCCCCGCGTCCGCCCTCACCCTCCCCTGAGCCAGGCACCGCCACGGCCCAAGGAGGTCGACTGCCCGGCGGACGTGTCCTGCTCCTGGCTCAGCGCGCCGTACGTCCAGATCGACGACGACGAGTACGGCAACCACCAGCTGGCCGACCGGCCCCGGGACCAGCGGATCGACTACATCGTCATCCACGACACCGAGGCGCCGCTGGCGTCGATGCTCCTGACCATCCAGGATCCGGAGGAGGCGTCCTGGCACTACTCCATCCGCTCCAGCGACGGCCACATCACCCAGCACGTCAGGATCAAGGACGCGGCCTGGCACTCCGGCAGCCAGTTCGTGAACGCCCGCTCGATCGGCATCGAGCACGAGGGATTCCTCCGGCAGCCCGACGCCTGGTTCACGGAGCAGATGTACCGGTCCTCGGCCCGCCTGGTGAAGTATCTGGCGAAGAAGTACGGGGTTCCGCTGGACCGGCAGCACATCTTCGGCCATGACAACGTTCCGGCGCCGACCGAGGACAGCATCCCGGACATGCACGACGACCCCGGCCCCTTCTGGGACTGGCGGCACTACTTCGACCTGCTCGGCGCGCCGCTGAAGGCCACGGCTGGGCCGGACAGCGACATCGTGATGATCCTGCCGGACTACGCCCGCTACAAGCCGGAGTTCACGGGGTGCCGCAAGAGCGGTGTGCCGTGTGCGCCGCACGGCTCCAGCGCCGTGCGCCTGCACACCGACCCGGACGACCACGCTCCGCTGATCCAGGACCCGGGCCGGCACCCCGACGGCAAGGACTCCACGGAGGACGTCGACGACCTGGGGTCGCGGGTCTCCGCGGGCCAGACCTTCGCGGTCGCCGACCGCAGCGGCGACTGGACGGCGATCTGGTACCAGGGCCACAAGGCGTGGTTCAGGAACCCGGAGAACCAGCCGACGGCCGTCGGTGCGCGCGGCAGGATGGTCACGCCCAAGGACGGCCTGAAGGAGGTCGAGGTGTTCGGCCGCGCCCTCCCGGAGGAGGACGCCTTCCCGGAAGGGGAGGAGGACGAGGTGCCCGAGCCCTCGCCGCTGCCGTACACCATTCGCGCGGATCAGCGGTATGTGACGACGTCCCGTGTGCTCGGTTCCGTCCTGGAGAAGGCGTCCGGCGGCGACTCCCCGTCCACCGTGGTCATGGGCAACGAGGCGTACTACGAGATCCAGCTCGGTCACCGGCTCGCCTACGTCCGGGCGAGCGACGTGGACGTGGTGAAAGCGTCCGGCTCGGCAGCATCGGCCACGGCGGTCCCGCCCGGACAGCCGGCGGGCACTCCCCCGCGCTGACCGGGCCGCGGCCGCCGGCCGGCGGCAGGAAGGCAGGGAGGGCGGCGGGACGGCGGTTCGTCGGGGGAACCGGGCTGCCGGTGAGCGCCGTCGTGAAGGCGGTCGTCGTGGTGCTGACCGCCGCGGTCACCCCGTGTACACCGGACCGGTGGCCGCAGCCCCGGGCGGCATCGGCCTCGCCCTGCCCGTGGGGCCGGCCGTGGCGTCGGGGGTGTACGCGGTGACGATGCGCGGTGTGCGCCGGACGGGATGAACGCCGGGGCGGCGGTGCCTCACACGTCGCCCAGGTGGCCCGGGTCGGCCGGGCCCGCCTGCCGGGCGAAGTCCGCCGCCACGCCGAGGACTTCGCGCATCGGCACGGCTTTCCGGCTGGTGGCCGCGAGGTTGTCGCGCGCATTGGCGGACCACAGGAACGGATAGACGGTGATGCCCTGCGAGAGGTCCAGGGCGGCGGCCTCCTCGCGCCAGCCGGGCCAGCGCAGACCGTCGTAGAAGGTGTCCAGGCGGCCGGACAGGAGCCAGCCGACCCAGGTGGAGTGACCCATGTCCAGGGCCTCCCACTCCAGGGTGTCGGGGGCGAAGTACGTCATCTGCCCGGGGGCACCGGGTCGGCCCGCTCCGGCGGGGTCGTGGCCGTTGAGCGCGAACACGCCGCCCAGCACGTCGTGCCCGACGACGAGGCCGCCGGCGGGGTGCCAGGCAGGGTCGGACCGCTCCGGGAAGCCGTTCACCCGACCGAGGCCCGGCAGGCCACCGGTGGCCGCCGAGCCGCCGCCGAAGACCCGCACCCACCCGTCGTCCAGGACGAGCCCGCCGCAGTGCAGCGTCAGCGCGCCGAGCGTCGAGCGCGTGGTGACCTGCATCTGCAGCAGGCACCGAGTCCCTTCGCCCGGATCGGCGGGCAGGACGCGGACCGGCACGGCACTGGCCGTGAGCATCGCCTCGACCTCCGGCCAGGCCGGGTCGTCCACCTGCGTCAACTCGTCGATCTCGCGCATCCGAGGATGATGGCACGAGCGTCGGCACGGGGCGGCGGCCGCCCCCGGTCAGTCCTGCGCGGGCTTCTTGCGGCGCTTCCGGCTCGGCCTGAGCGGGCGGTGGATCGTATCCAACTCGCCTATGGCGGCGCGGACATGGGCCGGGTCCTTCGGCCCGGGCGAACCGGCGCACCACCACGAAGGCCGTCCGGACACCTCGCGCACATGCATCCCCAGGTCGTGCGCGGAGCAGACCGGCCACGCCCGCCACAGACGCTCGGTGACCGTGCCCTGGGCGGCCTCGGCGACGGCCCGCAGGGCGGCGGCCGGGGTGTCGTCGCCGGGCCACAGGGGCTCACCGTGCCACTCGCGAGAGGCGAGGGCGACATGGAGCTGCTCCGGTTCGCCCTCCTCCCAGGGCGGCAGCGCAAGCAGCTGCAGCGGCCGCTGCGCGGGCAGGGTCGCCGCCAGATCCCTGTTCACCGCCGCCAGGGCCGCGTCCCAGAGCGGGTGTTCGCCTGCCGCGACGACGCGCGGCTCGGGGCGGTCGAAGAACGAGTGATGCATACGGGCATTCTTTCCCGAACGCCCGAGCGATATTGACGGACGCACCCCGTCGGCACCAGGCTCACGGTGACCAGTGAAGTGAGGTGCGCACGTGAAGGACACGGGGGACGTGAAGGACACCGGGGACGTGAAGGACACCCTCGATCTCGACGGGGCCCGCGCGGCCCTGGCCGCGCAGCCGTTCAGTGTGCTGCTCGGCGCACGGCTGGTGGCCTTCGGGGCCGGCGCGGCCACGCTCGAACTCGACATCCGCGAGGAACTGCTCCAGCAGCACGGCTTCCTGCACGGCGGGGTGCTCGGCTACGCGGCGGACAACGCCCTGACCTTCGCCGCCGGTGCCGTGCTCGGCCCGCGCGTCGTCACCGCCGGCTTCACCATCGACTATCTGCGCCCGGCCACCGGCACACTCCTGCGCGCCGAGGCCCAGGTCGTCCGGGGCGGCCGCACCCGGGCCGTCTGCCGCTGCGACGTGTACGCCGTCGGCGCCGACGGGACGCCGCGGCTGTGTGCGGTGGCCCAGGGCAGCGTGTCCGTGGCCGGACACGCGCAGAGCTAGCGCGGCCGCCCGCCGCAGCCGACCCTCCGAGGGAGCCCGAGATGAACGCAGTACGACGTGTCGTGCCCAACCTCCAGTCGACCGCACTGCCCCGCAACGCGGAGTTCTACGGCGTGCTGGGCTTCGAGGAGGTCATGAACCACGGCTGGATCATGACGCTCGCCTCCGGCGGGAACCCGGCCGTCCAGCTGAGCCTCATGAGCGAGGACCGCACAGCGCCCGTCGCCCCCGATCTGAGCGTCGAGGTCGAGGACGTCGACGCGGTCCATGCAGCGATGCGGGAACGGGGCGCGGAGATCGTGTACGCGCTCACCGACGAGGAGTGGGGGGTGCGGCGGTTCTTCGTACGGGACCCCGACGGCAGGGTGGTCAACGTCCTCAGCCACGGCTGAGCCGGCACTCCCTTCGAAGGACGCCTGCTGGACGTCGTACTGACGGGTCGTGAGACTGGGTCGCGTCCGACGCCACGCCCCGGCTCCGCAGGACGGTGACCATGAAAGAGGAAGTCCCCCGTGTCGAACTCACGCCGCAGGCCGCCGAACTGGTGCGCCGATTGCGGGCCGAGCACGGCCCGCTGATGTTCCACCAGTCCGGCGGCTGCTGCGACGGCAGCGCGCCCATGTGCTACCCGGACGGCGAGTTCCGCACCGGCGGCTCCGACGTCCTCCTCGCGGAACTGACCGTGGAGGGCGTCGAGGAGCCCGTGACGTTCTGGATGTCGCGCAGCCAGTACGAGGCGTGGAGCCACACCCGGCTGATCGTGGACGTGGTACCCGGACGGGGTAGCGGATTCTCGCTGGAAGCACCCGAGGGGGTGCGTTTTCTCACCCGTTCTCGCGTAGTCGACGCCTAGGCACCCCGCGCGCCATCGCCTTCTGGTGCACTTCCCCCGAGTCCTGGGAGAGTTGACGAGACGTCAGGGGGCGCAGTGGTGCGCGATGGGCGGCAGACGGCAGCAGGCAGATCGGTTCTCACGATTCTCACGGCGTTCGGTGTGCTGGCCGGTGCGGCCCTTGCGGGCGCGGCACCGGCCGGTGCCGTACCGCTGGGCAAACGGGTCGCACCGGGGGTCACCTACCGGCAG
Source organism: Streptomyces sp. NPDC020362 (assembly GCF_040642095.1). NCBI lineage: Bacteria > Bacillati > Actinomycetota > Actinomycetes > Kitasatosporales > Streptomycetaceae > Streptomyces > Streptomyces sp. NPDC020362. The sequence goes on along the minus strand of NZ_JBFAET010000057.1, from coordinate 24,667 downwards.
TTCGACATCTCGGTGGCGGCAGGAAGGACACGCGGCCACCTGCTCACCGTCGACCTGAACAATCCGCATGTCCGGCTGGACCTGTTGTACCCGGGGGCGGTGGCCGCCCGGGCGGCCGTCTCGAAGCTGGCCGACTCGGCCGGCGCGGTCGCCGGGGTCAACGGCGACTTCTTCAACATCACCGAGACCCAGCACCCGGGCGTCGAGGCGACGGGCGCGACCGTGGGACCGGCGATCGCCGACGAGCAGGTGCTGAAGGCGGCGGTGCCGACGGGCCAGCGGTTCGGACCCGCGCTGCCGCCCGGGACCACCACGACGGACGTCTTCGGCGTGGGCACCGACCGGCGGGCCCGTATGGACAGCCTCTCGCTCACCGGCTCCGTCACCACGCCCGAGGGGCGGTTCCCGCTCAAGGGCCTCAACCAGTACGCGCTGCCGGAGAATTCCGTCGGCGCCTTCACCTCACGCTGGGGCAGTGCCTCACGGGTGCGCGCGATCTGCGGCACGGACACGGACCGGGCTGCGGCGTGCAGCCCGGACACCCATGAGGTGACGGTGAAGGGCGGCCGGGTGGTCTCCGCGTCCGACAGGCCGGGCAGCGGCTCGATCGCCACGGACACCACGGTCCTGGTGGGCCGCGAGGAGGGCGCTCGGCAACTGCGCAAGCTGTCGGTCGGCGACCAGGTGACCGTCACGCACGGCCTGGTGGCGGCCACGGCCAAGGTCCCGTACGCGTTCGCGATCGGTGGCTACCCGGTCCTGCGCGGCGGCACGCCGCTGTCCGGGCTGGACAACTCCACCTCGGCCGTGCGCACCGTCGTGGGCTTCGCGGACGACGGGCACCGGATGCTGCTCCTCGCACTGGACGGGGCCGCCGCCTACCGCACCGGTATGACCGTCGCCGAGGAGGCGGCCACCATGGAGGCGCTGGGCGCGTCCGACGCGTTCAACCTCGACGGCGGCGGGTCGAGCGAGATGGTCACCCGGGACACGGGCGCGAGCAGCGTGACCGTCCGCAACCACCCCAGCGGCGGGGCCGAACGGCCGGTGCCGAACGGCATCGCGGTCTTCTCCTCCTGACCCGCAGGCTCACGGCCGCAGGCTGCTCACCAGGTCGGCGGTGGCCGTGAGCCCGCCGTGGATGGTGGGCGCCATGCTGGTGCCGGCGAGGTAGAAGCCGAGCAGCATGCAGACCAGGGCATGCGAGACCTTCAGTGCGCCGTTGCGCATGAAGATCACGGCAATGATCAGGAGCAGCAGCACCACAGAGATGGAAACGGCCATCGGGAACCTCCTCCGCCACGCCCCATGTGCGGCGTTCCGCCGCAAGTGTGGCGTAGCGGAGGGTTCGTCCGGGCGGCTGACACGTCCCCCGATCGTGTGGTGTCAGGCGGACGGGTGTGCGTCGAGGAACGTCTCCAGGCCGGCCAGGTCGTCGGTGTTGAGGTAGTCGACGCCGCCGGCGAGGAGTTCGGCCCACAGTGCGTCGCGGGCCGGTCCGGCCGCGTCCGGAGTGGCCCAGAACCGGATCACCTGCCCGCGGTCGTGGGCGGCACCGGTGATGCTGCGCAGCTTTCGCCGCTCGGTGTCCGGGAAGGGGCCCTCGCCCAGCCAGGTGAAGTTCAGCGTCCAGTTGTCGCTGATCAGCGGGATGAAGGAGGCGGGGGCCGGGCTGCCGAGGTCGGTGAGCCGCCCGTCGTAGAAGGCGCGGCGCTCGGTCTGGGCCTCCATCGGCGTACGGGCCGCCCGGTCGCCGGAAATGACGGCGGTGACCGGTCCGGGGTGGATCCGGCCGTGCGCGTACCGGGTGAACAGGTGCGGGTAGCGCCTGAGGTGCCGGTCGAGTTCGAGGTAGGTCGAGGAGCCCTCGGTCTTGATGTCGACGAGGAGCTGCAGCGGTCGGCGCCACCCCCGGTACACGGAGCCGCAGTTGGCCTCGACGAGAGCGGCGAGCGGGTCGAGGTAGAGGGATTCGAGGGTGCGCGTCGGGTCCAGCTCGGAGGCGTCGTGGCCGATGAGGAGCTGGTCGCCGACGAGGAAGATGTCGGCCTCGACGCTGCCGAAGCGGTGGTCGAGGGCGTCGAACAGCGGCCGCGGGTGCTCGTAGTCGTTGTGGGCGTGCGCGTTCCACAGCGGGCGCGGGCCACGCCGGCCGCCGCTCGCCCAGGCGCCGCCGGCGGGCAGGGCGATCGCGCCGGCGAGGGCGGCGCCGAGGGTGGTGAGGGCTCTGCGACGGGTGGTGAGTGCCATGCTCTGCCTCCCTTGAAGGGCCTGATGGGACCGGGGAGAGTATGCGTGTGCTCTCCACCCAACGGACCCCGTCCGGCGGGGAGTTGGCCGGACTGCCGCCCTCTGTTCACTTCACCGGAGCACGGGCACGCGAAAGCCCGCCCCAGGTGGGGCGGGCTTCACGCGCCGTGGGTCAGGGCGCCTGGAGGTCGACCAGCCCGGCCAGTGCCTCCCGGTGGGCACCCGCGGTGCCGTAGGCGATCGAGTCGGCCTTGGCCCGCTTGAGGTACAGGTGGATCGGGTGCTCCCAGGTCATGCCGATTCCGGCATGCAACTGCAGTGCCTCCTCGGCCGCATGGACGGCGACGGGCGCCGCGTACGCCTGTGCGACGGCCACCGAGACGTCGGTGTCCTCGCCGGAGGCCAGCGCATCCGCGGCGGCGCGGGCGGCGGCCCGGAGGTTGACGACCTCCAGCCACAGCTGGGCGAGCCGGTGCTTGAGCGCCTGGAAGCCTCCGACCGGCCGGTTGAACTGCTTGCGCTCCTTCAGATAGCGGACCGTCTCGGTCAACGCCCACTCGGCGACACCCAGTTGCTCGGAGGCGAGCAGTCCGGCGGCGGCGCGCAGGGCACGTCGCACGGCAGGTTCCGCGTCACCGAGGCGGCGGCCCGCGGCGCCGTCGAGGGTGACGGTGGCGAGGGGCCGGGTGAGGTCGAGGGACGTCTGCGGGGTGACGGTCACGGCGGAGGCCTCGACCGCGTACAGGCCGCCGTCGTCCGCGGGCACGAGCAGCAGGTCGGCGACCGCCGCATCGGCGATGCCCGGCAACTCCCCGTGCAGGGAGCCTCCTTCGATCCGTACGGTCTTGAAGGGGACACCGGGAGCGGTGTGCAGACCCACGGCGAGCGCGCCCACCGCGGTCGCGGACGCCAGCCGTGCGAGGAGGTCGTCGGCCCCGCACTCCAGCAGCGCCTCCGTGGCCACGACCGCGCTCGTCAGGTACGGCACGGGCGCGACCGCTCGGCCCAGTTCCTCGAGGACGACGGCGGCCTCCCGGTGCGTGGCGCCCTGGCCGTCCAGCGCCTCCGGGATCAGCAGGCCCGCGAGGCCCATTCCGTCGGCCAGCGTCTTCCACAGCGAGATGTCGTGCGGTGCGTCCGACTCGGTGCGGGCGATCACCGCGGCCGGGTCACCGCGGTCGGTCAGCAGGTCCCGCACCGCCGACCGCAGCGCCTCTTCCTCCTCGGAGTAGAGAAGTTCCGGCTGTGTGCTCATCGGGCCAGGTCCTTCCAGGCGACGTCCTTGTCGGTGCGCGGCTCGGCGGGCAGGCCCAGCACGCGCTCGGCGACGATGTTCAGCAGGATCTCGCTGGTCCCGCCCTCGATGCTGTTGCCCTTGGAGCGCAGGTAGCGGTATCCGGCGTCGCGGCCGGTGAAGTCGACCAGCTCGGGGCGGCGCATGGTCCACTCGTCGTACAACAGGCCCTCCTCGCCGCGGAGTTCGACCTCCAGGCCGCTGATCTCCTGGTTGAGGCGGGCGAAGGCGAGCTTCATGCCGGCACCCTCGGGGCCGGGCTGCCCGGCGACGAGCTGCTGGCGCAGGCGCTCGGCGGTGAGACGGGAGACCTCGGCCTCGACCCACAGCTTGAGCAGCCGCTGGTGCAGGTCATGGGTGCGCAGTTCGGGGCGCTCGCGCCAGGTCTTTGCGACCGGGCCGATCATGCCGCCCTCGCGGGGCAGCCGCATGCCGCCGATGGCGACGCGCTCGTTGTTGAGGGTGGTCTGCGCGACCCGCCAGCCGTCGCCGATCTCGCCGAGGCGGCGGGAGTCGGGGATGCGGACGCCGGTGAGGAAGACCTCGTTGAACTCGGCCTCGCCGGTGATCTGGCGCAGCGGCCGCACCTCGATGCCGGGGTCGGTCATGTCGCAGAGGAAATAGGTGATGCCCTGGTGCTTGGGCACGCCCGGGTCGGTGCGGGCGATGAGGATGGCCCAGCGGGCGATGTGGGCGCTGGAGGTCCACACCTTCTGCCCGTCGACCACCCACTCGTCGCCTTCACGGACGGCTCGCGTGCCGAGCGCGGCCAGGTCGGATCCGGCGCCGGGTTCGCTGAACAGCTGGCACCAGACCTCCTCCCCGGTCCACAGGGGCCGCAGATAGCGCCGCTTCTGCTCCTCGGTGCCGTAGCGCAGGATGGTCGGGGCGGCCATGCCGAGGCCGATGCCGATGCGCCGCGGGTCGTTGTCCGGGGCGTTCGCGGCCTCCAGCTCGGCGTCCACCACGGCCTGCAGGGCGCGCGAGGCACCGAGGCCGCCGAGGCCCTCCGGGTAGTGCACCCAGGCCAGCCCGGCGTCGAAGCGGGCCTGCAGGAACTCCAGGCGCCCGGTCGTTGCGGGCGGATGTGCGGCCAGCAACTCCCGTATGCGGGCCAGCAGTTCTCCGGCTTCGGTCATGCCGCGGCTCCGTTCTCCATCAGGACGGCGACCCGGCCGGTGGTCACGCCGTCGGCGACCCGTTGCACGGCAGCCGCGGCCTCCTTGAGCGGCACCCGCTCGCTCACCAGCGGCTTGATCGCGCCCCGTGCGGCCAGTTCGGTGAGCTGCTCGTGGCAGTGCAGCACCAGCTTGGGGTTCTTGGTGTTGTACAGGCCCCAGTGGAGGCCGAGGATCGAGTAGTTCTTCACCAGGGCGTGGTTGAGCGCGGGGCTCGGGACGGTGCCGCTGGCGAAGCCGACGACGACGATCCGTCCCTCGAAGGCGACCACCTTGGCGGACTGGGCGTAGGCCGCGCCGCCGACGGGGTCGTAGACGACGTCGACGCCCCGGCCGCCGGTGGCCTCCTTCACGGCTGCGATCACGTCCTCGCTGTGGCGGTCCACGACCACGTCACAGCCCAGCTCGCGGGCGACGGCCGCCTTGTCGGCGCCGCCCACGACACCGATCACCGTGGCCCCGGCCGCCTTGCCGAGCTGTACGGCCGCGCTGCCGACCCCGCCGGCGGCGGCGTGCACGAGGAGGGTCTCCCCCGCTTCGAGGCGGGCCCGGCGGTGCAGGCCGAACCAGCCCGTCTGGTAGCCGATGTGCAGGGCGGCGGCCTCCGCGTCGTCCAGCGACTCGGGCGCGGGCAGCAGGGCGCGGGCGTCCGCGACGGCGTACTCGGCGAGACCGCCGTACGGCAGCGCGGGGTTGGCGATCACCCGACGGCCGTCCTCGGTCTCGCCGCAGATCTCCACGCCGGGGGTGAAGGGCAGCGGCGGCCGCACCTGGTACTGGCCCCGGCACAGCAGCGCGTCCGGGAAGTTGATGTTGGCGGCGCGCACGCGCAGCAGCACCTGGCCGTCGGCGGGTGTGGGCCGCTGCACCTCCGCCAGGCGCATCACCTCGCTCGGCTCGCCGTTCTCGTGCACTTGCCATGCCTGCATGCGGGGCCTCCACGGGACTGCTTCGTCTGACCGGGTCCGACGGCATACTAAGCGGTCGCTTGCCATTCGGGGAACAGGGGAACGCGTCACGTGCGAGTCGGTCGCGCCCGTACGTGCATCCGTTCCCCCTGCGGGCCGAACAGACTGAGGAACTCCACCGGCCCCTCGCCGGTCGACCCGAACCAGTGCGGCACCCGCGTGTCGAACTCGGCCGCCTCCCCCGCCGACAGCACCACGTCGTGCTCGCCGAGCACCAGCCGGAGCCTGCCCGAGAGCACGTACAGCCACTCGTACCCCTCGTGGGTGCGCGGCTCCGGCTCCTGCCTGCGCTGCGGTTCGCGGACCTTGAAGGCCTGGAGGCCGCCGGGCTGGCGGGTCATCGGCCAGAAGGTGCGGCCGTGCCGCTCGAGGGGCTTCGCCCGCACCCGGGGGTCACCGACCGGCGGGGCGCCGACCAGCTCGTCCAGCGGCACCCGGTGGGCCTGGGCGATGGGCAGCAGCAGCTCCAGGCTGGGCTTGCGCAGACCGGACTCCAGCCGGGACAGGGTGCTGACGGAGATGCCGGTCGCCTCGGACAGGGCCGCAAGGGTCACCTCCCGCTCCTTTCGGATCCGCCGCAGCCTTGGGCCCACTCCCGCCAGAACGTCCTCGGTGCTCTCGGTACCCATACCAGAATTGCAGAATCGGCAAAGATATTTGTCAATGCGGCAGCGCCTCGGCGACCGTCGGCCGCGGAGGTGGTCACCATGACCGAGAGGCTCGACGAGAGCTGCGACCGATACGACGCGGTCGTCGTCGGAGGCGGCGCGGCCGGCCTGTCCGCCGCGCTGGTGCTGGGCCGGGCCCGGCGCCGCACGCTGGTGGTCGACGCGGGCGAGCCGCGCAACGCGCCGTCCGCGCACCTGCAGGGCTACCTGACCCGGGACGGCATGTCGCCCGCCGAGTTCCTGGCGACCGGGCGCGAGGAGATCGCCCGGTACGGGGTTGGGCTGGTCCGGGACCGGGCCGTGGACGCGGCCAGGGGCGAGGGCGTGGCCAGGGGCGAGGGCGTGGCCGGGGGCGAGGGCGTGGCCAGGGGCGAGGGCGTGGCCGGGGGCGAGGGCGTGGCCGGGGCGGCGATCAACGGGGAGCTGCTCTTCGCCGATCTCGACGCGTCCGTCCGGGTGTAGACCCCGCACCCGCGGTGCACCATGACTGCATGCTGCTGACCCGGCTCGCCCAGGTGTCCCGGGAGGTCGCCGCGACGGCCGCCCGGTCCCGCAAGACGGCCCTGCTCGCGGAGCTGTTCCGGGAGGCGGAGGCGGACGACGTGCCGATCGTCATCCCCTACCTGGCCGGACGGCTCCCCCAGGGGCGGCTCGGCGTCGGCTGGAAGGTGCTGAGCCGGCCGGTCCCGCCGGCCGCCGAGCCCTCCCTGACCGTGCGGGAGGTCGACGCCCGGCTCGGCGAGCTGGGCAAGGTGGCCGGGCCCGGCTCCCAGGCGGAACGGACCCGGATCGTCGGCGAGCTGATGGGCGCGGCCACCGAGGAGGAGCAGCACTTCCTGCTCGGCCTGCTCACCGGTGAGGTCCGCCAGGGCGCGCTGGACGCGGTCGCCGTGGAGGGTCTGGCCCGGGCGAGGGGCGCGGACCCGGCGGACGTACGGCGGGCGGTGATGCTCGCCGGGTCGCTGCAGACGGTGGCCCAGGCCCTGCTCGCCGAGGGGCCCGGGGCGCTGGAGCGGTTCCGGCTGACCGTCGGCCGTCCGGTGCTGCCGATGCTGGCGCAGAGCGCCTCCTCGGTCGCCGAGGCGGTGGAGAGGCTGGGCCCGTGCGCGGTGGAGGAGAAGCTGGACGGCATCCGGGTCCAGGTCCACCGGGACGGCGGCGCGGTACGGATCCACACCCGCACGCTGGACGACATCACCGACCGGCTGCCCGAAGTGACCGCCGCCGCCCTGGGGTTGGCGGGCGAGCGCTTCATCCTGGACGGCGAGGTGATCTCCTTCGGCGGCGACGGCCGCCCCCGCTCCTTCCAGGAGACGGCGGGCCGGGTCGGCTCCCGGACGGACGTGGCGAACGCCGCCGAGGAGGTCCCGGTCTCCTCCGTCTTCTTCGACGCCCTGTCGGTCGACGGCCGGGACCTGCTCGACCTGCCCTTCGCCGAGCGGCACGCGGAGCTGGCCCGGCTGGTGCCGGAGCCGATGCGGGTGCGCCGAACCGTGGTGTCCGGCCCGCGGGACGTCACCGAGGCGGAACGGTTCCTCGCGAACACCCTGGCCCGCGGCCACGAGGGCGTGGTCGTCAAGGCGCTGGACGCCCCCTACGGCGCGGGACGACGCGGTGCCTCCTGGCTGAAGGTCAAACCCGTGCACACCCTGGACCTCGTGGTGCTGGCGGCGGAGTGGGGCCACGGCCGCCGCACCGGCCGGCTCTCCAACCTCCACCTCGGCGCCCGCACGGACGACGGCGCCTACGCGATGCTCGGCAAGACCTTCAAGGGCATGACCGACGCGATGCTCGCCTGGCAGACCGGGCGGCTGCGGGAACTCGCCGTCGAGGACGACGGCCGGGTGGTCACCGTACGCCCCGAACTCGTCGTGGAGATCGCCTACGACGGTCTGCAGCGCTCCTCCCGCTACCCGGCCGGCGTCACCCTGCGCTTCGCCCGCGTGGTCCGCTACCGCGAGGACAAGCGGCCCGAGGAGGCCGATACGGTGGAGTCCCTGCTGGCGGCCCACCCGGAGGTCACGCCGTGACGGTACGGACGACGAAGCGCAGCGCGGGACTGCTGCTGTTCCGGCACACCGGCGACGGACCGGAGGTGCTGCTCGGCCACATGGGCGGACCGTTCTTCGCGAAGAAGGACGCGGGGGCGTGGACCGTGCCCAAGGGCGAGTACGAGCCCGACGAGCCCGCCTGGGACGCGGCCCGCCGTGAGTTCCGGGAGGAACTGGGGCTCGCGCCGCCCGACGGGGAGGCCCTGGCCCTGGGCGAGGTCGCGCAGACGAACGGCAAGATCGTCACGGTCTGGGCGATCGAGGCCGACCTGGACCCGGAGTCGATCGAGCCCGGCACCTTCACCATGGAGTGGCCGCCGCGGTCCGGCCGGACGCAGGAGTTCCCGGAGCTGGACCGGGTGGCGTGGTTCGATCTCGACCGGGCCCGCGCGGTGATCGTCAAGGCCCAGGCGGCCTTTCTCGACCGGCTGGCGCAGCACACGGGCTGACCGCGGACCGTGGGGCACGCCAGGACAGCGCAGTACGCGTTGCGGTCGGCAGCGCCGCGCGCGAAGGTCGAAGCAAGCCCGCTCCCAGGGAGGTCAGCCATGCCCATCGCGACGGTGAACCCGGCGAACGGCGAGACGCTCAAGGCGTACGAGCCCATGGGCGAGGAAGAGCTGGAACGCCGGCTCCAGCTCGCCGAGGCCACGTTCCGCACCTACCGGACGACCACGTTCGCCGAGCGCTCGCGGCTGCTGAACAAGGCCGCGGACCTGCTGGACGACGACCAGCAGGAGATCGGCCGGGTCATGACCACCGAGATGGGCAAGCCGGTCAAGCAGGCCCGCGCCGAGGCCGCGAAGTGCGCCAGGGCGATGCGCTGGTACGCCGAGCACGCCGAGGCACTGCTGGCCGACGAGGAGCCTGCCGAGGCGGACGTGCGGGACTCCGGCGCCTCCCGCGTCCGGGTCCGCTACCGGCCACTGGGGCCCGTCCTCGCGGTGATGCCCTGGAACTTCCCCCTCTGGCAGGTGATCCGCTTCGCCGCGCCCGCGCTGATGGCGGGCAACGTGGGCCTGCTCAAGCACGCCTCGAACGTCCCCCAGACCGCCCTGTATCTGGAGGACCTGTTCCACCGGGCGGGCTTCAAGGAGGGCTGCTTCCAGACCCTGCTGATCGGCTCGGGAGCGGTCGACGGCATCCTGCGCGACGAGCGGGTGAAGGCGGCGACGCTCACCGGCAGCGAGCCGGCCGGACGGGCGGTCGCCGCCACCACCGGCGAGATGATCAAGAAGACGGTGCTGGAGCTGGGCGGCAGCGACCCGTACGTCGTCATGCCCTCGGCCGACCTCGACCGGGCGGCGCGGGTCGCCGTGACCGCGCGGGTGCAGAACAACGGGCAGTCCTGCATCGCCGCCAAGCGGTTCATCGTGCACACCGAGGTGTACGACGCCTTCGCCGAGAAGTTCGTCGCGGGCATGCGGGCGCTGAAGGTCGGCGACCCGCTGGAGGAGGACACCGACGTCGGGCCGCTCTCCAGCGAACAGGGCCGCAGCGACCTGGAGGAACTGGTCGACGACGCGAAGCGCAGCGGGGCCGGGGTGCTGTGCGGCGGCGAGCGCCCGGAGGGACCGGGCTGGTACTACCCGCCGACGGTCCTGGCGGGCATCACGCGCGAGATGCGCATCCACCGCGAGGAGACGTTCGGGCCGGTCGCCACTCTGTACCGGGCCGGAGATCTGGACGAGGCGGTCCTGATCGCCAACGACTCGCCGTTCGGGCTGAGTTCGAACGTGTGGACCCGGGACGACAAGGAGGTGGAGCGGTTCGCACGGGACCTGGAGGCGGGTGCCGTGTACGTCAACGGCATGACCGCCTCCCATCCGGCGTTCCCGTTCGGTGGTGTGAAGAGGTCCGGATACGGCCGTGAGCTGTCCGAGCACGGAATCCGGGAGTTCTGCAACATCACCACGGTTTGGCAGGGTGCGTGAGCACTGCGCGGCTACCATCCCGTTTGTGAACCGCGAAGTGACTCTGCCTCTGATCGTCGACGACAGCGGTACCTTGCAGGTGGCTGCGGCCGACGTGAGTAAGTTGTTGCGGACCGTGGGCGGGCGCTGGCTGCATCTTGTCGAGGACGGGGAGCAGGGGCTCGACGAGAACACGGTCGCCGCGTTGACCATCGAGCTTGCGAAACTGGCGGATCGCATCGATGTGGCGTGCATCGCGCACAGCAGCGGAGCGCCGTAGGACCTTCGGCCGTGTTCCGGGTGCGGGGTGGCTGGTCGCGCCCACGCGGCCGAGCCGCATGGGGAACACAGCCCCGCCCCCCTAGGGGATCGCCTTCAGCGAGTTCCAGAACGTGGCCTCGTACGCCTGCAGAAGGCGGCCGTACCGATGGGCTGCGACCACGTCCAGCCGGTCCTCCTTCAGCGCCTCGTCCACCGCCGCCGTCGCCCGGGCGTCCAGGTCGGGAGCCGGTTGCGCGAAGAAGTCGAAGAAGGCGCAGGCCTCGTCGGGGAAGGTGTAGTGGGTGCGCAGGGCCTCGGCGATGCGGGCGCAATAGCCGCCCCACGCCGAGAAGTTGGCGGTGAGGGCCAGGATCACGTCCGGCGGGGAGGCGTTGAGGGCGAGCCAGGACACATAGGCGGGGTAGGCCTGGCAGCCGGGCTGCGGGTCGTAGGCGCGGGCCCGCTCGGCGGTGACACCGCACGCCTCGGCGAACGCGGTCAGCCGCTCCCCCGCCAGCGTCTCGCCCTCGGCGAGCGAGGCGAAGAAGCCGGCCGCGGCGGGGATGCCGGCCGCGCGTTCCGCCAGATGCACGAAGGACCGTCGGTCCGCGGCGATCACCCACTGCTGTTCCAGGGCCAGGGCTGCGAGGGTCCCGCGGCTCGCCCCGCCGCGGGCGATCGCCGGAACGAGCGGGTTGGCCTGGGGGTCCGGCGCGAGTCGGGCGGTCGTCGAGGCCAGTAGTTCAGCGGCCGAGAGCGTCATCGGTTCCTCCGTCGCGGGGTGCGGGCTCCAGATCCGATCCCTACCCGTTGTCCCCGATTCGGAGTAATCCGACGAGAGATCATCGCCCCCTCGGGTGAACCTGGGTGGACCACCTTCTGACCGGCGGGCAGAGGCCTGCCGGACGGCGAAAGCAGGGACGGCTCATGGCGACTTTGTGCAGACCCTCGGTGTCCGTACCAGAACACGTGATCACGATGGAGGAGACGCTGGAGCTTGCACGCGAGCACCACGCGGACCACCCCCAGCTCCCGCTGGCCCTCCGGCTGATCGAGAACACGGGCGTCCGCACCCGGCACATCGTGCAGCCCATCGAGGAGACCCTGAAGCACCCCGGGTTCGAGGAACGCAACAAGCTCTACGAGGCCGAGGCCAAGGCCCGCGTCCCCGCGGTGATCCAGCGGGCGCTCGACGACGCCGAGCTCCTGACCTCCGACATCGATGTCATCATCTACGTGTCGTGCACGGGCTTCATGATGCCCTCGCTGACCGCGTGGCTGATCAACGAGATGGACTTCCCGTCCAACACCCGCCAGCTCCCCATAGCCCAGCTGGGCTGTGCGGCCGGCGGCGCCGCCATCAACCGGGCCCACGACTTCTGTTCGGCCTACCCCGAGGGCAACGCCCTGATCGTGGCCTGCGAGTTCTGCTCGCTGTGCTACCAGCCCACCGACCTCGGCGTCGGCTCGCTGCTGTCCAACGGCCTGTTCGGCGACGGCATCGCCGCGGCCGTGGTGCGCGGCCGGGGCGGCGAGGGCGTCCAGCTGGAGCGCAACGGCTCGTACCTGATCCCCAAGACGGAGGACTGGATCGCGTACGACGTCCGGGCGACCGGCTTCCACTTCCTGCTGGACAAGCGGGTGCCGACCACCATGGAGCCGCTCGCCCCGGCGCTCCAGGACCTCGCGGGCAATCACGGCTGGGACGCCTCCGACCTGGACTTCTACATCATCCACGCGGGCGGTCCCCGAATACTCGACGACCTCAGCAAGTTCCTGAAGGTCGAACCGCACGCGTTCCGGTTCAGCCGGGCCACGCTCACCGAGTACGGCAACATCGCAAGCGCCGTCGTTCTGGACGCACTGCGCCGGCTGTTCGACGAGGGCGGTGCCGAGCACCGGGCGCGCGGGCTGCTGGCCGGGTTCGGCCCCGGCATCACCGCCGAGATGACCGTGGGCCGCTGGGTCCAGAGCGACGAGATGAGACGATGAGCGAAGAGACCCTCACCGCGAGCGAAGAGCCCCTCTCCGAGACCCTCACCGTGAGCGAAGAGCCCCTCTCCCGGAACCTCGCCGAGAGCGCCGAGCCGCTCTGGGATCCCCTCCCCCAGCCCCTGCCACCGGTCCGGCACTGGCCGGCGATGGACCTGAGCGGGACGGATTTCGACCCGGTGCTGACCGAGCTGATGCACGAGGGCCCGGTCACCCGCATCCAGCTGGCCAACGGCGAGGGCTGGGCGTGGCTGGTCACCCGCTACGACGACGTGCGGATGGTGGCCAACGACCCCCGCTTCAGCCGCGAGGCGGTCATGGGCAGGCAGGTGACCCGGCTCGCCCCGCACTTCATCCCGGACCGGGGCGCGGTCGGGTTCCTGGACCCGCCCGACCACACCCGGCTGCGCCGTTCGGTGGCCGCCGCGTTCACCACGAAGGGCGTCGAACGGGTCCGCGGGAAGTCGCGCGTGATGCTGGACGAGCTGGTCGACGAACTCCTCCAGGACGGCCCGCCGGCCGACCTCACGGCGACGGTCCTCAGCCCGTTCCCGATAGCGGTGATCTGCGAGCTGATGGGTGTCCCGGCGGCCGACCGGCACGGCATGCACACCTGGACCCAGCTGATCCTGTCCTCCTCGCACGGCAAGGAGGCCAGCGAGAAGGCCAAGCGTGAGATGAGCGCGTACTTCTCCGGCCTCATCGGACTGCGCGAGGGCAGCACGGCCGAGGACGTCACCTCACTGCTCGGTGCCGCGGTGGGCCGGGGCGAGGTCACGCTGGAGGAGGCCGTCGGCCTCGCCGTGCTGCTCCAGATCGGCGGCGAGGCGGTCACCAACAACAGCGGGCAGATGTTCTACCTGCTGCTGACCCGCCCGGACCTGGTCGAACGGCTGCGCCGCGAACCGGAGATCCGCCCGGGGGCCATCGACGAGCTGCTGCGCTACATCCCGCACCGCAACGCCGTGGGCCTGTCCCGGATCGCGACCCAGGACGTGGAGATCCGAGGCACCCTCATCCGCGCGGGCGACCCGGTCTACGTCTCCTACGTGGCGGCCAACCGCGACCCGGACGTCTTCCCGGATCCGGAGACCCTCGACGTCTCCCGCAGCCCCAACCCGCACGTGGCGTTCGGCTTCGGCCCGCACTACTGCCCCGGCGGGATGCTGGCCCGGCTGGAGTCGGAGCTTCTGGTGGACGCCCTGCTGGACCGGGTGCCGGGCCTGCGCCTTGCCGTACCGCCGAACCAGGTGCCCTTCAAGAAGGGCGCGCTGATCCGGGGCCCCGAGGCCCTGCCGGTGACCTGGTGAGTAGCCCATGACGGCGACCGAGGGACTGCTCGTACCGCCGGGACACGGCCGGGTCGTCGCGACACCGGCCCAGCGGGTCACGTTCAAGGTCACCGGAACCCACTCGCGGACGTCCTCCACCTTCGAGGTGGAGGTCCCGCCGGGCTTCGACGTCGGCGCCCATGTGCACACCCGCAGCGAGGAGTTGTTCTACGTCCTCGACGGCGAGCTGGACGTCCTCGCCTTCGAGCCGCGCGTGCGCACTCCCGACAACTGGCGCAGGTGGGAGTCGAGTTCCGGCAGCCGGGTGGTGCGCGCGACCCCGGGCACGGTCATCGTCGTCCCCCCGGGCTGCCCCCACGCCTTCGCGAACCCGACGGACACCCCGGCGAGGATGTTCTTCCAGGCGTCTCCCCCGCCGGACCACGAGCGCTACTTCGAGGAACTGCTGGAGATCCTGGGCAACGGGGGTCCGCCGGACCAGGAGGCGATCCAGGAGCTGCGGGCCAGGTACGACATCCAGCAGCTCACCCCTCTGAGACACGGGTGACCGTCCTCACCCGGGGGCGTGGGGAACTGCGCGACAAGCCACGGCGAACCGGCGGACCGCAGCGCACCCGCGCCCCTGACGGCGCTACCGGATCGGCATCCCGGCCAAGGTCCGCGCGATGACGAGCCGCTGAATCTCGCTGGTGCCCTCGAAGATCGTGTAGATCGCGCTGTCCCGGTGCATCCGCTCCACCGGGTACTCCCGCGTGTACCCGTTCCCGCCCAGGATCTGAATCGCCTGCGCGGTCACCTTCTTGGCGGTCTCGCTGGCGAACAGCTTGGACATCGACCCCTCGGCCGCGGTGAACGGCTTGCCGTTGACGGCCATCCACGACGCGCGCCAGACGAGCAGCCGGGCCGCGTCGATCTGGGTGCGCATGTCGGCGAGCTGGAAGGCGACCCCCTGGTTGTCGATGATCGGCCGCCCGAACTGCTCCCGGGTCCTGGCGTAGTCGAGAGCAACTTCGTATGCGGCCCGGGCGGTACCGACCGCCATGGCTCCGACGGCGGGCCGGCTCGCCTCGAACGTGGCCATCGCCGCGTTCTTCACCCTCCCCCAGCCTTCGGCCGGGGGGACCCCCACCCCGCCGGAGGCCTTCGCCTTCTCCCGGGCCCGGGCGAGCCGCTCGTCCAGCTTCTCCTTGCCGCCGAGCAGGCAGGAGCCGGGGACGCGGACGTCCTCGAGGACGACCTCCGCGGTGTGCGAGGCGCGGATGCCGTGCTTCTTGAACTTCTGGCCCTGGGCGAGGCCCGGCGTGCCCGGCGGGACGATGAAGGAGGCGTGGCCCTTGGAGCCCAGCTCCGGGTCGACGCTGGCGACGACGACGTGGACGTTGGCGATGCCGCCGTTGGTCGCCCAGGTCTTCGTGCCGTTGATCACCCACTCGTCCTTGGCCTCGTCGTACACCGCACGCGTGCGCAGGGAGGCCACGTCGGATCCGGCGTCGGGCTCGGAGGAGCAGAACGCGGCGACCTTGACGTCGTTCTGGTCGCCGTACATCTGCGGGATCCAGGTGCCGATCTGCTCCTCGGTCCCGTTGGCGAGAACACCCACGGCGGCCAGGCCGGTGCCCACGATGGACAGGGCGATGCCGGCGTCCCCCCAGAACAGCTCCTCCATGGCCATCGGGATACCGAGGCCGGTGGGGTCGAAGTACTGCTGCGCATAGAAGTCGAGCGAGTAGATGCCGACCTTGGCGGCCTCCTGGATGACCGGCCAGGGGGTCTCCTCGCGCTCGTCCCACTCGGCCGCCGCGGGGCGGATCACGTCGGCGGCGAAGCCATGGAGCCAGTCCCGGACTTCCTTCTGTTCGTCGTTCAGCTCCATGGTGAACTCTGCCATGTCCCCTCCAGCAGCGACGGTATGATGTTACTAGCGGTAACCCGAGTGTGTTACTCACCGGTAGGAAAAGTCAACTCCCGATGACGCCTCAGCAGCCCGTTCGATGTCAGAGGCACAGGCAGTGTTAGTTTGCGCAGGCGTCACCGAATCAGCACGGGTGGGGAGAGCACATGGACACCACACAGCGGACCGATCAGCAGCGGTCCGCCGACCGCCGACGGCGCGAGCTGCTGGAGGCCGCCGACCGGGTGGTGCTCCGGGACGGCCCGCAGGCCTCGATGAACGCCATCGCCGCCGAGGCCGGTATCACCAAGCCCATTCTGTACCGCCACTTCGGCGACAAGGGCGGGCTTTACGCCGCACTTGCCAAGCGGCACACGGACGCACTCCTCGATTCGCTGCGGGCGGCACTGGACGCTCCGGCCGAGCGGCGGGAGCGGGTGGAGTCCACCCTGGACACCTATCTTGCCGCGATCGAGGCACGCCCTCAGGTGTATCGGTTCCTCATGCATCCGGCGGAGGGCAGCACCGGCGGCGACCAGGGGTTCGACGTCGGCAAGCACTCGGTTCCACTGCTCCGGCGGATGGGCGAGGAACTGGCCCAGGTGATCGAGGAGCGGGTGGACCTCGGGCCCGGGAGCCAGCAGCTCGCCCGGGTCTGGGGGCACGGGATCGTCGGCATGATGCATGCGGCGGGCGACTGGTGGCTGGGCGAGCGGCCCTGCTCCCGCGCGGAGTTGGTCCGCTCCCTCGCGGATCTTCTGTGGGGACGTCTCGCGGCGGCCGGGGACAAGCTCGGGGGTCCGGGGTTCTGACACCCCGCCCCCCCTTCACCCACGGTTCACCGGCGCCATGAAGCCCGCTCGACCTGCCGCATGAGCCTGCGGTGACGCCAGCCCCTGAGGCGGTCGGCGTACACCGTGCCCTCCACGTGGTCGCACTCGTGCTGCAGGCACCTGGCGAAGAATCCCGTGCCGTGCACGGTGACCGGCTCCCCGGTCACCGTGAACCCCTCGACGACCGCGTGGTCGTAGCGTTCCGTCCCCGCCTCCAGCCCCGGCAGGGACAGACAGCCCTCCGGACCCCGGATCACCACGCCGTCCGTCTCCACCAGTCGCGGATTCACCACATGTCCGAGATGTCGCACATCGTCGTCGTCCGGGCAGTCGTACACGAACACCCGCAGCGGCACCCCGATCTGGTTCGCGGCCAGGCCCACCCCCTGGGCCGCGTACATGGTCGCGAACAAGTCCTCCACGAGTGCCGCGAGTTCGGGACCGAAGTCCGTGACGTCCCGGCAGGGGTCGTGCAGAACGGGGTCGTGGAGCAGGGAAAGAGGGCGGACGCGCCCGCGGGCGCCCGGGATCGAGCCGTGTCGCATGGCGGCAAGGGTACGGTTCGTTCAGCTCATGCCCGCCGCTCCGCCATGGGCCGGGATTCGGGTGTGCGAACGGATCTCGATAGGCTGAGGCCCACACCACGTTGCCGGATGGCCCAGGGCGCGGCGCGTACGCAAGGAGGATCGAGAACTGATGGCAGGCAACTCGGACCCGCTCACGCCGCGGGCCAAGCTGGCCGTGACCGCGGGCAAGGCGGTCGCTGCGGCATCTCGTGCCGCGGGGCGCGGCAGCGGGTCGGTGATCGGTGGCCGGGTCGCGCTGAAACTCGACCCCGACCTGCTCGCCAGGCTCGCGCAGAACCTGGACGTCGTCCTGGTGTCGGCGACCAACGGCAAGACCACGACCACCCGGCTGATCGCCGAGGCGCTGCGCGCCGCGGGTCCGGTCGTGTCGAACGCGCTCGGCGCCAACATGCCGGCCGGCATCACCTCCGCCCTCGCAGGCGGTTCGGAGTCGAAGTACGGCGTCATCGAGGTCGACGAGAAGTACCTGGCCGGTGTGGCACGGGACACCAGCCCGAAGTGCATCGCCCTGCTCAACCTCTCCCGTGACCAGCTGGACCGCGCCGCCGAGACCCGCATGCTCGCGGAGAACTGGCGCGAGGGCCTGGCCGGGTCCAAGGCCGTGATCGTCGCCAACTGCGACGACCCGCTGATCGTGTGGGCGGCCTCCTCCTCCCCGAATGTGATCTGGGTCGCGGCCGGGCAGATGTGGAAGGACGACGCCTGGTCCTGCCCGTCGTGCGGTGGCGTGATGCAGCGCCCCGGCGACGAGTGGTTCTGCGGTGAGTGCGGCTTCCGCCGGCCGACGCCGACCTGGGCACTGTCCGGGGACCATGTGCTGGACCCGCACGGGTCGGCCTGGCCGATCCACCTGCAGCTGCCGGGCCGCGCCAACAAGGCGAACGCGGCCAGCTCCGCGGCCGTCGCCGCCGTCTTCGGGGTGCCGCCGCAGGTCGCCCTGGAGCGGATGTACCAGGTCCAGGCGGTCGCCGGACGCTACGACGTCGTCCAGTTCGAGGGCCGTGACCTGCGACTGCTGCTGGCGAAGAACCCGGCCGGCTGGCTGGAGACGTTCTCCCTGATCGACCCGCCGCCCGCCCCGGTGATCCTGTCCGTGAACGCGCGCGGGGCCGACGGCACCGACACCTCCTGGCTGTGGGACGTCGACTACACGCGGCTGACCGGTCACCCGATCTTCGTCGTCGGCGACCGGAAGCTGGACCTCGCCGTCCGCCTGGAGGTCGCGAACCAGCACTTCCAGGTCTGCGACAACCTCGACCAGGCCGTGCAGCTGTGCCCGCCCGGACGCATCGAGGTCATCGCGAACTACACCGCGTTCCAGGACCTGCGCCGCCGCGTCGGCAACTGATCTTCGAAGGGCGATCACCTCATGAGTGACAACCAACTGCGGCTGGTGTGGATCTACCCGGACCTGCTGAGCACCTACGGCGACCAGGGCAACGCGCTGGTCGTGGAGCGCCGGGCGCGGCAGCGCGGCCTGGACGTGGCCCGGCTGGACGTGCGCAGCGACCAGCCGATCCCGACCTCCGGCGACATCTACCTGATCGGCGGCGGCGAGGACCGTCCGCAGCGCCTCGCGGCCGAGCGGCTGCGGCGCGACGGGCATCTGCAGCGGGCGGTGCAGAACGGCGCCATCGTCTTCTCCGTGTGCGCCGGCTACCAGATCCTCGGCCACGAGTTCATCAACGACCTCGGCCAGCGCGAGCCGGGCCTCGGTCTGCTCGACGTGGTGTCGGTGCGCGGCGAGGGCGAGCGGTGCGTCGGCGACGTCCTCGCGGACATCGACCCGCAGCTCGGCCTGCCCCAGTTGACCGGCTTCGAGAACCACCAGGGCGTCACCCACCTCGGCCCCACGGCCCGCCCCTTCGCCCAGGTCCGCCTGGGCCGGGGCAACGGCACCGGGGACGGCACGGAGGGCGCCTACAACGGGACGGTCTTCGGTACGTACATGCACGGACCGGTCCTCGCCCGCAACCCGCAGATCGCCGATCTGCTGCTGAAGCTGGCGCTCGACGTCAACGCGCTGCCGCCGCTCGACGACCGCTGGTACGAGGCGCTCCGCAACGAGCGCATCACGGCTGCGCAGCAGCCTGCGTGACCACAGCCGCACAGCAGCCTGCGTAACGACAGCTGTGCAGCAGCCTGGGCGACCACTGCTGCACAGCGTCGTGCGTAAGCGTCGTCTCAGCGGCGTCTCAGCGTGTTCCGGCAGGCTCGTGGCGGGCCCGCCTGACGGCCTGTCCGCTCACATGTGCGGGCGCGTCCAGCAGGCGGACGCCCGCTACGGAGCCACCCCCTCCCGCCGGTAGGGTGACCGGGAATCCGCCGGACGACGTGGTCCGGTTTCCGGGCCCACGTTGAGAAGGTATTTCGGGCTATGCGCATTGGTGTCCTCACGTCAGGCGGCGACTGCCCCGGCCTGAACGCCGTCATCCGGTCCGTCGTGCACCGTGCCGTCGCCGACCACGGCGACGAGGTCATCGGTTTCCGGGACGGCTGGAAGGGCCTCCTGGAGTGCGACTATCTGAAGCTCGACCTGGATGCGGTGGGCGGCATCCTGGCCCGCGGCGGCACCATCCTCGGCTCCTCCCGGGTCCAGCCCTCGCACCTGCGGGACGGCGTGGAGCGGGCCAGGGGCCACGTCGAGGAACTGGGTCTGGACGCGATCATCCCGATCGGCGGCGAGGGCACGCTGAAGGCGGCCCGGCTGATGTCGGACAACGGCCTGCCCATCGTCGGCGTCCCGAAGACCATCGACAACGACATCGCCGTCACGGACGTCACCTTCGGCTTCGACACGGCCGTGGGTGTCGCCACCGAGGCCCTCGACCGGCTCAAGACCACCGCCGAGTCCCATCAGCGCGTGCTGGTCGTGGAGGTCATGGGCCGGCACACCGGCTGGATCGCGCTGCACTCCGGCATGGCGGCCGGCGCCCACGCCATCGTCGTACCGGAGCGGCCCTTCGACATCGAGGAGCTGACGAGGAAGGTCGGCGAGCGGTTCGAGGCGGGCAAGCGGTTCGCGATCGTGGTCGCCGCCGAGGGGGCGAAGCCCCGGCCCGGCTCCATGGAGTTCGACGAGGGCGGCAAGGACATCTACGGCCACGAGCGCTTCGCGGGGATCGCGCGGCAGCTGTCGGTCGAGCTGGAGCAGCGGCTCGGCAAGGAGGCGCGGCCGGTGATCCTCGGGCATGTGCAGCGGGGCGGGACGCCGACCGCCTATGACCGGGTACTGGCCACTCGGTTCGGGTGGCATGCGGTGGAGGCCGTGCATCGCGGTGAGTTCGGGCAGATGACGGCCCTGCGCGGGACCGACATCGTGATGGTGTCGCTGGCCGAGGCGGTGGAGACGCTGAAGACGGTTCCCGCGGAGCGGTACGACGAGGCGGAGTGCGTGCTGTAGGGGACTCGCCGTAGGGGGTTCCGATTCGTCGCCGGGTGCGGGTCGTTCGTGCGTGCTCGCGCGGTTGCCCGCGCCCCTTCGGGGCGCGTTACGGCCGACCCCGGTCGCAGGGGTGACCGGACCCGGCCGTAACCTGAGTGCGGACAGAAACCGCACAACCCCCACGAATCAGGAGCCGCCGGATGGATCACAGCGGGCACGGCATGATGATGGATCTGCCGCCGTTCACGCTGGGGCGGGGGCTCCAGTGGTCGGCGGACCCCTTCTTCCTCGTCGCCTGCGTGGCCGGGCTCGCTCTGTACGGGTGGGGGGTCGTGCGGCTGCGCCGGCGCGGGGACTCCTGGCCCCTCTCCCGCACGGTGTCGTACGTCGTCGGCGTGCTGACCGTCGCGCTGGTCATGTGCACCAGGCTGAACGACTACGGCATGGTCATGTTCAGCGTGCACATGGTGCAGCACATGGTGATCAGCATGCTCTCGCCGATCCTGATCCTGCTGGGCGCCCCGGTGACGCTCGCGCTGCGCGCGCTGCCGGTGGCCGGCAAGGGCCGCAAGGGGCCGCGTGAGCTGCTCCTTGCGCTGCTGCACAGCCGGTACATGCGGATCATCACCCACCCGGTGTTCACGATCCCGCTGTTCGTCGCGAGCCTGTACGCGCTGTACTTCACGCCGCTGTTCGACTTCCTGATGGGGTCGAGGGCCGGGCACATCGCGATGATGGTGCACTTCCTCGCCGTGGGCGTCGTGTTCTTCTGGCCGATCATCGGCGTGGACCCGGGCCCGCACCGGCCGGGGTATCTGATGCGGATGCTGGAGCTGTTCGCGGGCATGCCCTTCCACGCGTTCTTCGGTATCGCGCTGATGATGGCGTCGGAGCCGATGATCGACACGTTCAGGCACCCGCCCGCCTCGCTCGGCATCGACGCGCTCTCCGACCAGAACGCGGCCGGCGGGATCGCCTGGGCGTTCAGCGAGATCCCGTCCGTGCTGGTGCTGATCGCGCTGCTGTTCCAGTGGTACGGCTCCGAGCAGCGGCAGGCCAAGCGCAAGGACCGGGCCGCCGACCGGGACGGCGACAAGGAGCTGCAGGCGTACAACGCCTACCTGGCCTCGCTGAACGCACGCAAGGGCTGAGTTCCCGGCATCCCGCGGTATCCCCTCCCGGGGGAAATCGGGGCACCATGGTCGAGGACGGACCATGAGGAGGGTGTCGCGATGCCCGGTTCCACGAACGGTTCCACCAAGGCGATGGGGGCGATGACCGTCGGGGGGCTCGTCGTCGTGACGGCCTACACGGTCGCGCTGGGCAGCAACGGCTGGCTGTGGTTCGGCTGGGTGGTGCTGGGGCTGCT
Organism: Streptomyces sp. NPDC020362; assembly: GCF_040642095.1. Classification (NCBI taxonomy): domain Bacteria; kingdom Bacillati; phylum Actinomycetota; class Actinomycetes; order Kitasatosporales; family Streptomycetaceae; genus Streptomyces; species Streptomyces sp. NPDC020362. The sequence continues at coordinate 2,735 of NZ_JBFAET010000057.1, read as the reverse complement.
GACACTCGCCATGGTGGCCACCCAGTCCTAGGTTCTCCTTCCGCGGGCCTGGCTGATTACAGTGCCCGCATGAACAGCAGGACCACGTCCTTCGACGACCTCGACCGGAAGATCATCACCGCGCTGATGGCGAACGCCCGGACCAGCTTCGCCGAGATCGGCGGGGCGATCGGGCTGTCGTCCACCGCGGTGAAACGGCGCGTGGACCGGCTGCGGGAGACCGGTGTGATCACCGGATTCACGGCGACCGTGAAGCCCTCCGCACTGGGCTGGCGCACGGAGGCGTACGTCGAGGTGTACTGCGAGGGTGCGGCCCCGCCGCGGCGCCTGGCGGAGGTCGTGCGCAACCACCCGGAGATCACGGCGGCCATGACGGTGACCGGCGGCGCGGACGCGCTGCTGCACGTGCGGGCGCGCGACGTGCAGCACTTCGAGGAGGTGCTGGAGCGGATCCGCGACGAACCGTTCATCCGGAAGACGATCAGTGTGATGGTGCTGTCCCACCTCCTCCCGGAAAGCCCGGAGGCGGGCGCCACCCACGCGGCACCCGAATGATCGCGAGGCAAACCTGTACGCGCGCAGATCTCGTGCGTTCTTCCCGGTGAGAACGCAGCGATGCTGCGCATGCGCGCAGCTTTCCGTTCTTGTCGTCCCTCTCCCTCCCTTCCTACCGTTGTGTGACCCCCCAGTGACACACAGGAAAGCGGAGGAAACCCTCTGTGGCCGAAAGCCGTGTGCCGCGTCCCCGGCGCTTCCTTGTCTGCGAACCCAGACACTTCGCCGTGCAGTATGCGATCAATCCCTGGATGCACCCCGACACGCCCGTGGACGTGGATCTGGCCCAGGAGCAGTGGCAGGCGCTGATCCGCGCCTACCGTGCCCACGGCCACGACGTCGAGACGGTCGATCCGGTCCCGGGCCTGCCGGACATGGTCTTCGCCGCGAACGCTGCGTTCGTGGTCGGCGGCCGGGTCTTCGGCTCGCTCTTCCACGCCACGGAGCGGCGCGCCGAGTCGCTCCACTACGACACCTGGTTCAAGGCGGCGGGCTACGACGTGTACCGCCCCGAGGCGGTGACCGAGGGCGAGGGCGATCTGGTGTGGACCGGCCGCTACGTGCTGGCCGGCACCGGATTCCGCACCACCCGTGAGGCCCACCGCGAGGCGCAGGAGTTCCTCGGGCACCCCGTGATCGGCCTGAGCCTGGTGGACCCGTACTTCTACCACCTGGACACGGCGCTGTTCGTCCTGGACGACGACAACATCGTCTACTACCCGGAGGCCTTCTCGCCGGGCAGCCGGGAGGTGCTCCAGCGCCTGTACCCGGACGCGGTGCTCGCCACCCGCGACGACGCGATGGCGTTCGGCCTGAACTCCGTGTCCGACGGCCGTCACGTCTTCATCGCCCCGAAGGCCGAGGCGCTGGCCGAGCGCCTGGACGGACACGGTTACGTCCCCGTCCCCGTCGACCTGTCGGAGTTCCACAAGGCCGGCGGTGGCATCAAGTGCTGCACCCAGGAGATCCGCTGATGACCGCACCCGCGCACGCCCGTACGTCCGACGACCTGATCCGGGCGGAGGAGCCGGTCCTCGCGCACAACTACCACCCTCTGCCCGTGGTCGTCGCCCGGGCCGAGGGCACCTGGGTGGAGGACGTCGAGGGCCGCCGGTATCTCGACATGCTGGCCGGCTACTCGGCGCTCAACTTCGGCCACCGGCACCCGGCGCTGATCGAGGCCGCTCACCGCCAGCTCGACCGGCTCACCCTGACCTCCCGGGCCTTCCACAACGACCGGCTCGCCGAGTTCGCCGAGCGGCTCGCGGCACTGACCGGTCTTGGCATGGTGCTGCCGATGAACACCGGCGCGGAGGCGGTGGAGAGCGGCATCAAGGTGGCCCGCAAGTGGGCGTACGACGTGAAGGGCGTCCCTGCCGACCGGGCGACGATCGTGGTCGCGGCGGAGAACTTCCACGGCCGCACGACGACGATCGTCAGCTTCTCCACGGACGAGACGGCCCGGGCGGGCTTCGGCCCCTTCACGCCCGGCTTCCGGATCGTGCCGTACAACGACCTGGCCGCGCTGGAGGAGGCGGTCGACGAGACGACCGCGGCGGTGCTGATCGAGCCCATCCAGGGCGAGGCCGGGGTGATCATCCCGGACGAGGGCTACCTGGCCGGCGTCCGTGAGCTGACCCGCCGCAAGGGCTGCCTGTTCATCGCGGACGAGATCCAGTCGGGCCTCGGCCGCACCGGCACCACCCTGGCCGTCGAGCACGAGGACGTCGTCCCGGACGTGCTGCTGCTCGGCAAGGCGCTCGGCGGTGGCATCGTGCCGGTGTCCGCGGTGGTGGCCCGCCGCGAGGTGCTGGGCGTGCTGCACCCGGGTGAGCACGGCTCCACGTTCGGCGGCAATCCGCTGGCCGCGGCGGTGGGCACGGCGGTGGTCGAGCTGCTGGAGACCGGTGAGTTCCAGCGGCGGGCCGCCGAGCTGGGTCTGCTGCTGCGCGACGGGCTGGCCGGGCTGGTCGGCAGGGGCGTGACCGGCTTCCGCGCGCGCGGGCTGTGGGCGGGTGTCGACGTCGACCCGGCCATCGGCACGGGCCGGGAGATCAGCGAGCGCCTGATGCGGGAGGGGATCCTGGTCAAGGACACCCACGGTTCCACGATCCGGCTGGCGCCCCCGCTGACCATCACGTCCGAGGAACTGCACTCGGCGCTGGGCTCGCTGGAGAAGG
>NZ_JBFAET010000056.1:0-48442 GCF_040642095.1 Streptomyces sp. NPDC020362 | reverse complement strand
GAGCGTGTAGGCACGGCCGGGGCGGTGCTGAACGCACCGCCGGGACCGGTCCGACGGCTCGGCTCGGAGCGGAATCGCAGGGACCGATGGGACCTCGGGGTGATCCGGGCGGGGCTGCGGGGCGATCCGGACGCGAACGCAGGGCGATCTGGACGGGACTGCCGGACGGCCCGAGGGGAACGCAGGACGGCCGGGACGGGGCGGAAACGCAGGACGGCCGGACGGGAACGCAGGGCGATCCGGACGGCAACGCAGGACGGCCCGAGGGGAACGCAGGCCAGTACGGAGGAGACCGCCGGGGCGGTCGGGCCCTCGGGGTGATCCCTTCGACGTTGCGAGGCGATCCGGAGAGGCCGCGCGTGGGGACCCCGCCGTGGGAACCCGCGTGGGGACCAGCCGTGCGGACCCGCGTGGTCTAGACGGACCGCACCGCTGTGTGGACGGTGTACGCGGCGAGGACGAACGCATCCGGCCTGCGGTGCACGCTCGCCGGGTCGGACGGGTCGAGCAGGCGGTCCAGGGTGGCGAGGTCCTCGGCGTCCAGGTGCTCACTGCCGGCGTCGCGCAGCCGGGACAGTGAGGCGGCGACGTAGGCGCGGGCCCGGTCGGTTGCGGGGGCGGGCAGGTCGAGTAGGAAGCTGCGGGTGCGGGGGTGCTTGAGACCGACGGAGGTCAGCAGCGCCGGCCAGTCCTCGGTCTCGGCGACGGAGCCGGGCAGGTCGGCCCGCATCCGGGCGAACCACTCCTCCTGCACCACGTCGAGCCGCGCCTGCAGCCCGGGGCGGCCGATGCCGATGTCCCGGGGCAGGAAACGTGCGGGCAGGCCGCCTTCGAGGAGGGCGAGGGTGCCGCCCGGGGCCAGCCGGGCGGCGAACGCGGCGAGCGCGGCTCGCTGGTCGCCGAGGTGGTGCAGGCTGCGGCTGGCCCACAGCAGGTCGGCCGGATACTCCAACTCGTCCAGCACGCCGGGCAGTTCACCCGCGAGGGTGTCGAAGCGGTCGGCGACCGACTGGCGTGCGGCGCGGGCGCGGGCGCGCTCCAGCAGCGGCTCGGTGCCGTCGACGGCCACGATCCGGGCTCCGGGAAAGGTCTCGGCGAACAGGCATGCGACGACACCCGGCCCGCTGCCCGCGTCGACGATCAGCCCCGGGTCGGTCACCTCTTTCGCGAGCCAGGCCATGGCCCGCTCGTAGACGGGCGTGAACAGCTCCGCCTGCGCCACCAGCTGGGAGGCCATGGCGTTCCAGTCGATGTCGGTGTCGTTCGCGTGCGCGTGTCCGTGCTGGTGCTGCCCGTGCGGGCGCTGCTCGTGCTGGTGCTGCTCGTGCTGGTGCTGCTCGTGCGGGTGCTGCTCGTGCGGGTGGTGGTCGTTCGGGTGGTGGTCGTGCGCCATGGTGGACAGCCTCTCGTCGGTGTGCCGTCAGCGTGCGACGGCACACCGGGCACGGGCCAGCGGTGTTGCCGGTACGGCAAAAAGGAGATGCGTCGTGGCAAGCGGCCCGGCGACCATGGGCCGATGGACGGAACACTGGTGAGGCGCTTCCTCGACGACGGGTTCGTGAAGATCGAGGGCGCCTTCCCGCCGCGGGTCGCCGAGGACGGTGCACGACTGCTGTGGCAGGAGACGGGCTACGACCGCGACGACCCCGGCACCTGGAAGGACCCGGTGGTGTGGGTGGGCGGCATGGCACAGGGGCCCTTCGCGGCGGCGGCCAACTCCCCTGTTCTTCATGAGGCGTTCGACGCCCTCGTCGGTGGGGACCGGTGGGTGCCGCGCTACTCGCTGGGCTCCTTCCCCTTGCGGTTCCCGCACACGGAGGAGCCGGACGACGCCGGCTGGCACATCGAGGGCAGCTATCTGCCCGAGGGAGCGGCGCATTACCACGCCAATCTGCGCTCCCGGGACCGTGCCCTGCTGATGCTGTTCCTGTTCAGCGAGGTCACCGAGGCCGACGCGCCGACCCGGATCCGGGTCGGCTCCCACCTGGACGTTCCACGGGTCCTCGAACCGTACGGCGAGGCCGGCGCGTCCTTCCTGGAACTCGGCCCCCAGGTCGACGCCGCCTCCGCGCACCGCCCGCTCGCCCACGCCACGGGCCGCCCCGGCGACGTGTATCTCTGTCATCCCTTCCTGGTGCACGCGGCGCAGCCGCACCACGGCACGCGCCCCCGCTTCATGGCGCAGCCTCCGCTGTGCCCGGCAGCGGCGTACGAACTGGACCGCCCGGACGGGAACCACTCTCCGGTGGAGGAGGCGATCCGCCGGGGCCTGTCCCTCGGCAAGGACTGACCAGGTGTGTGGCCCTGCGCGGAAGACTCGCGGCGGCGCGTGGAGCCTGGCTCGTCTTCGAGGACGAAGCCGGATTCTCCACCCCTGGGGTCTGGCACACATTCCGCGGATGATCTCGAACTCATCTTCAGGTGGCGGGTACCTCTCGCCCGGTCAGCATCAGCACCGCGGGGCGGTGTGTGCCGCGTCGCTGCCGGACGGCCGCCGGTCCGGCCCCGGGTGCGGAAGACCGGCCAGCAGACTTCGGTCCGCCAGTGTGCGCTGTCCGGGGTCTGGCGCCGGCCGACCAGGTAGTACTCGCCGAGTGGGCCGTCGACGGCGAGTGCGTGGCGCGAGACGTAGGCGGCCAGCGCGCCGTAGGCACGGTCGACCTCGGAGGGCGGCCCGCAGTGCTCGATCACAGCGAGCTCCGCCGGCGGTACGTGTAGCGGCTCGACCCGGCCGAGCGGCCGGACGGGGCCGTTGCAGGGCACGAAGACGGTGGCCTGTCCCCGGTGCAGGGTGAACAGCTCGTCCGCGTACACGCCGCCGGCATGGCTGGTCTCCCGCAGCCCCTGGCCGGCCAGGGTCGCGAACAGTTCGCCGAGGGCGCCCTGGAACCAGGCCCCGACGTCTTGGGCCTCGACCGTCGCCGTGATGGCCGCGGCCGGGACCGCGCCGATGCTGCGCCTCCCGCGCAGGTCGCCCGGAGCGTGGTGCCCACGGCCGGATCCCGGCCGTGCACGCACCGAACAGGGGAGTTGGCCAACCATGCCGCAGACCACCGTCACGGACGTCGACCAGATCGTGCAGCGTTATGCAGCCGTCTGGAGCGAGCCGGACACCGCTGCACGCAGGCGCACCGTCGCCGAGCTGTGGGCCCCGGACGGCGTCGAGTTCGTCGAAGGCGCCCGGTTCCGCGGCCACGACGGCCTAGTGGACCGGGTCTCGGAGGCGTACGGGCTGTTCGTCGCCTCCGGGGAGTACCACGTCACGGACGACAACCACGTCACCGTGCACGACGACGTCGTCATGTTCACCATCCGGTTGACGTACGCCAAGGGCCCGCAGGCCGACGAAGTGGCCTGGGCCGCCCGGGTCTTCCTCGTGCTGGGCGACGGCCGGATCGTGCAGGACTACCACCTGACCGTCCAGCCGCTGCCCGAGGCACAGGGCCTGCCGTACAGCTCGTGCCGGTTCAGCGCCGGGCTGCCTGGCAGAGTCCGGGCTGACCATCAGAGCAGCCTGAGCAGCGGAACGACATCGTGGAGCCCCACCCCGATCTCTGATCGACTCGTACACGAACACCCGCGTCCGGCCGTGACGGTGGAGCTGCGTTCCCCGCACAGGTCGGTGATCGCGGCTGCTGGTTCTTGAGAGCCGCGCCCCCGTGCAGAGCCGGCCCGGCGGTGGGCTTCAGCCGTCCGCCGACTTCGTGAAGGAGCGCAGTGCGAAGACGGGGTCGGGGCGCGGGCGGTCCTGGTCCGGCAGTCGGGCAAGGCCTTCGGCGAAGTTCTTGGTGCGCGGATCGTCCGGCGGCAGCAGGGTGAACCAGCCGCGGCCGAGGTCGGCGATGGTGACGCGAGGGCTGCGGCCCTGGCCGATGCCCGGGAAGGAGGCGTGCCCGGACGGGGTCAGTCCGTGCTCCGCCGCGTGCGCGGTGACGGTGTCCGCGGCGTCCTGGGCGGGGCGGCGCGGGCGCGGGGCGAGGACGGCGTCGATGTCGCTGCCGACGTCGTGCGCGGCCGCCTTGTCGACGGTGGTGACATAGACCCCGCCCGGCCTCAGGACGCGGGCGCACTCGGCGACGACGGCCCGTACCTCGGCGGCATGGGAGAGCAGGTGCAGCAGCCAGATGCTGGTGACCACGTCGAAGGTGCCGTCGGCGAAGGGCAGCCGACGGCTGTCGGCCCGCAGGATCGTGCCGGGCAGGCGGGCCGCGGCCCGGCGCGCCATGCCCACGGCGAGATCGGTGCCGGTCACCCGCAGGCCGGGCCGGGCCGCGGCGAGGCGCCTGGTGACGATCCCGGTGCCGCAGGCGGCGTCGAGGAGGCGGCCCGGCCGGTCGGGGATGAGGCCGAGGACGGCCCGGGCCGCCGCCTCGGCGCGGGGCTCGCCGCCGCGGGAGACGTCGTAGGCGCCGGCTTCCTTGTCGTAATCGAGCACATTCCTCAGTGTGGCCGGTGACCTGGGGCGATGTCCTCCACCCTGTGGGCGAGCGCGAAATCCTTCTCGGTGACGGCGCCGCCCGCGCTGTGTGTGTTCACGCTGAGGGAGACGGTGTGATAGCCGAGGGTGAGGTCGGAGTGGTGGTCCAGCTCGTCCTGGATCCGCGCGATGTGCACGACGAGCGCCGCCGCCGCGAAGTGCGAGTCGAGCCGGTAGGTGCGGGTGAGGCGGTCCCCCTCCAGCGACCAGCCGGGCAGCTCGGCCAGCCGGTCCTCGATCTCCTTCTGCGACAGCGGTTCGACTGCCATGTCCGGTCTCCCTTCGGGGCGGGCGGGCGGGTCCTCGTTCAGCCTGCCACGTCCAGCCCGTGACGGACTGCCCGTACGACTCCGTACGCGCTCCGGATTCAGCCCCCGGTGCACATCGGGCTCAGCCCGTGAGCACTCCACGCCCAGCCCGTACCCGCTTCGTGCGAAGCCCCCGCACCCGATCCGGTCTCAGCCCCGTACCCGCTCCGCGCGAAGCCCCGCACACGCTCCACGCTCAGCCCCGCACACGCTCCACGCTCAGCCCCGTACCCGCTCCGCCGCGAGGTCGTCCGCCAGGGCGGCGATCCGGGCGCGGCCCTCCACCCGCTCGACCCAGGCGTGCGGCAGGCCGACGTCGCCGTGCCGGGCGCCGAGCAGGTTGCCGCAGATCGAGCCGGTGGAGTCGCTGTCGCCCGAGTGGTTGACGGACAGCAGCAGGGCGTCCTCGACGGCCGGCTCGGCCAGGGCGCAGTAGACGCCGAGAGCGAGGGCCTCCTCCGCGACCCAGCCCGCGCCGAGGGACTCGACCTTCTCGGCGGTGGGCGCTCCCCCGGCCGCCAGGTCGAGGGCCCCGCGCAGCGCGGCCGTGGTCTCCTCGTGCCCGCGATGGCGCTCCAGCAGCCGCAGGGTGCGCAGCACCGCGCCCTCCAGGGACTCCCCTGCGACCAGGTGCGCCACGATCGCGGCGAACGCGCCCGCCGCGTAGTAGCCGGTGGGGTGGCCGTGGGTGATCTGGGCGCCGCGGGCGGCCATGGCGAAGGCCGTGTCGGCGGGGCGCACGAGGCCGAAGGGGGCCGAGCGCATGACACCGCCGCAGCCCTTGGAGTCGGGGTTGACCTCTCCCGGTGTGCCGTCGAGCGGGAGTGCCGGGTCGGGGGCGTACATCTGGGCGGCTCCGGACAGGCACGCGTTGCCGGGGGCACGGCGGGCGTACAGCCAGGCCTCGGTGACGAGGCCGCCCGCGGGTGCGCCGTTCTGCGGCGGTGCGGCCTCCTCGGGACCGGACCTGCTCTGGGTCTGGAGCCACCGTTCGTAGGCATGGCGCAGCAGCAGGGCCCAGCCGCCGCCGATGCCCTTCTCCCGCTCGCGTGCATGGGCCTGGACGAGGGCCTCGGCGGTGAAGAGGGTCATCTGTGTGTCGTCGCTGATCCGGCCCACCACCCCGTGCGCGCCGGGCACGAGGCCCCGCACGCCGCGTTCGCCGTGCAAGGCGCGGATCCGGTCGAGGGAGGAGAACTCGACGGGGTACCCGAGGGCGTCGCCGAGGGCACCGCCCAGGAGACAGCCGCGGACTCTGGCCCGGTACACCGCCGCGGCCTCCCAGGACGGCTTCCAGGGCTGGTTCATGCGTGCGCTCCTCAACTCCGGTCTGCCGCACGGGTCGTCGATCGGTCTCCCCGACCGTGGGGCGGCCTCCTCGACCACCGGGAAACTCCTCGGCCGTCGCGCGGTCTCCTCGACTACGGTCATCCGTATGACCATTGTCGCGACCGGCCCCACCGCATCCGTCACCGCCCCCGCAGACCGGACCCGCAGGGCGGACAGGACCGACAGGACAGACAGGACCGACAAGGGCGTGGGCCCGCTGCTGCGCGCCTGGCGGGAGCGGCGCAGGATCTCGCAGCTGGAGCTGGCGCTGCGCGCCGACTCCTCCGCCCGGCACATCAGCTTCATCGAGACCGGCCGGTCCCGGCCCAGCGAGGAGATGGTGCTGCGGCTGGCGGAGCACCTGGACGTGCCCGTGCGCGAGCGCAACGCCCTGCTGGTGGCGGCCGGTCACGCCCCGCACTATCCGGAGACCCCGCTGGACGATCCGGCGATGGACGTCCTGCGCGACGGCATGGAGCGCCTCATCCAGGGCTACGAGCCCTACCCGGCACTGGTGGTCGACGCCGGGTACACGGTCGTCGCCGCCAACCGCGGGATCGCGATGCTGCTGGAGGGCGTACCGGAGAAGCTGATGACGCCGGCGCCGAACGCGATGCGGCTGACGCTCCACCCGGAGGGTCTCGCGCCGCGCATCCGCAACCTGCGCGAGTGGCGCGGCCATCTGCTCGCCCAGATGGAGCGGCAGCTCGCCCTGCACCGCTCGGAGCCGCTGCGCGCCCTGTACGAGGAGGTGTCCGGCTACCCGCTGGCCGCGGACGCGCCCGGCTGCGAACCGGCCGAGCCGGTGCCGTACTTCGCGCTGCCGATGGTGATCGAGCACGACGGCCGGATCCTGTCGTTCGTGTCGTCGATCTCCACGTTCAACACCCCCATGGACGTCACGGTCGCCGAACTCGCCATCGAGACGTTCCTGCCCGCGGACCCGGCGACCACCAAGTACCTGCACACGCTGGCCGGTTGACGCACCCTGCCGGATGCGGGTCCGGTCGAGAGCGTGTGCGAGCGCGCGTCGCATGGCAGACTGCCCGGGTACTTTCGGCGCGTAGGGGAGGGCGTGGCGTGAGTGAGCGGCGGGCTGCGCCCACCGTGGGCCAGGTGGTGCTCGGCAAGCGGTTGCAGGAGCTGCGGGAGGCGGCCGGGCTCAGCCGTGAGGAGGCTGCCCGGGTACTACGGGTGGCGCCCGCGACCGTACGGCGCATGGAGATGGCCGAGGTCGCGCTGAAGATCCCGTACGTCCAGGTGCTGCTGTCCACCTACGGGGTGGCCGAGGAGGAGGCGGCCGCGTTCGTGCGGCTGGCCGAGGAGGCCAACCAGCCCGGCTGGTGGCAGCGGTTCCACGACGTGCTGCCCGACTGGTTCAGCCTGTATGTGAGCCTGGAGGGTGCCGCCCGGATCATCCGCTCCTACGAGCCGCACTTCGTGCCGGGACTGCTGCAGACCGAGGCGTATGCGCGCGCGGTGATGGAGGCCGGGACGATCGGGCAGACCGGGCCGGAGACGGTCGAGCGGCATGTGGCGCTGCGCATGGAGCGGCAGCAGCTGCTGGAGCGGGACCATCCGCCCCATCTGTGGGTGATCATGGACGAGACGGTGCTGAGGCGTCCGGTGAGCAACCGGCCCGAGGTGATGCGCGACCAGCTGGACCGACTGCTGGAGTACGCCGCCCGGGACCGGGTCACCCTGCAGCTCGCCGAGTTCGCGGCCGGCCCGCATCCGGGGACGTACGCGCCGTTCACGCTGTTCCGGTTCGCCGAGCCGGAGTTGCCGGACATGGTGTTCACCGAGTACCTGACCGGCGCGCTGTACCTGGACTCCCGCCAGGAGGTCTCCGCGCATCTGGAGGTGCTGGACCACATGACGGCACGGGCCGCCTCCGCGCAGCGCACCGAGAAACTGCTGCGGGAGTACCGCGAGAACCTCTGACCCCTGTGACCAGCTGAGGAGCACCCACCGCATGACCGGATCCGAGTCCGCACCCATCACGGTCGACACCAGCAGGCCGCACCCTGCGCGGGTGTACGACTGGTGGCTGGGCGGCAAGGACAACTACCCGGTGGACGAGGAGCTGGCCCGGAACATCCTGGCCGCGGACGGCACGGCGGTGCGCGGGGCACGCGCCAACCGCCGGTTCATGCACCGGGCCGTCCGCACGGCCGCCGAGGCCGGGGTGCGCCAGTTCCTGGACATCGGCACGGGCATTCCCACCGAACCCAATCTGCACCAGGTGGCGCAGGCCGCGGCCGCGGACTCCAGGGTGGTGTACGCGGACAACGACCCGGTCGTGCTGCGGCACGCCGAGGCGCTCCTGCACGGCTCGGCCCAGGGCAGCACGCAGTACGTCCACGCCGACGTCCGCGACCCGGACACCATCCTGAAGCGGGCCGCGGAGACCTTGGACTTCGAGCGGCCCCTCGCGCTGTCCCTGGTGGCGCTGACCCACTACCTGAACGACGCCGCCGACGACGTGTACGGGCTCGTAGAGCGCTACGTGGCACGGCTCGCCCCGGGCAGCTTCCTGATCCTGTCCCAGGTCACGCAGGACCTCAGCCCGGACGGTGTGGCGCGGGCCGCGGAGCTGTTCCGCCGCAGCGGCACCCCCTTCCACCCGCGGACGCTGCCCGAGTTCCGGCGGTTCTTCGACGGCCTGGAACTCCTCGGTCCGGGCGTGATCCCCGTGCACGGTTGGCGTCCGGAACCGGAGGACGTGGCGGCACAGGTGGAGGGTGTCGTCCCCGTGTACGCGGGGGTGGCGCGCAAGCCCTGACCCGGACGGGTGGTCTGAAAAGGTGCGTCTCCCTGCTCGCCCCTAGGTTCGAACCATGGGCCAGCAAGGGAGCCACAGGTGACCGACACCGACATACCGCCCACGGAGCCGGGCGCGGCGCTGCTGAGCATCGGGAGGTTCTTCCGGCCCGGCACGCCCTCCCCCGATCTGCACAGCGTCCGGCTGACGGGCGGGCGGGAGGCGGATGCCTTCTACCGCGACCGGTGGAGCCACGACAAGGTCGTGGATTCCACGCACGGGGTGAACTGCACGGGCTCGTGCCGCTGGAAGGTGTACGTCAAGGACGGGATCATCACCTGGGAGACCCAGCAGACGGACTATCCGTCGGTGGGTCCGGACCGCCCCGAGTACGAGCCGCGGGGCTGCCCACGGGGCGCCGCGTTCTCCTGGTACACGTATTCGCCGACGCGGGTGCGCCACCCGTATGTGCGCGGTGTCCTGCTGGAGATGTACCGGGAGGCGAAGCAGCGTCTGCCGGATCCGGTTCTGGCCTGGGCGGACGTCCAGCAGGACCCGGAGCGCCGCCGCCGCTACCAGCAGGCGCGGGGCAAGGGCGGCCTGGTGCGGGCGAGCTGGGACGAGGCGGTGGAGCTCGTCGCGGCCGCTCATGTGCACACGATCAAGACGTACGGCCCCGACCGGATCGCGGGTTTCTCGCCGATTCCGGCGATGTCGATGGTGTCGCACGCAGCGGGTGCGCGCTTCCACTCGCTGATCGGCGCGCCGATGCTGTCGTTCTACGACTGGTACGCGGACCTTCCCGTGGCCTCTCCGCAGGTCTTCGGCGACCAGACGGACGTGCCGGAGTCGGGTGACTGGTGGGACGCCGCGTATCTGATGATGTGGGGCTCCAATGTCCCGGTGACCCGGACGCCGGACGCGCACTGGATGGCGGAGGCGCGCTACCGGGGTCAGAAGGTCGTGGTGGTCGCGCCGGACTACGCGGACAACGCGAAGTTCGCCGACGAGTGGCTGCATCCGCATCCGGGGACGGACGGGGCGCTGGCGCTCGCGATGGGGCATGTGATCCTCAAGGAGTTCTTCGTCGACCGTGAGACGCCGTTCTTCGCGGACTACGTGCGCAGGTTCACCGACCTGCCGTTCCTGGTGACGCTGACGGAGCGGGACGGGGCGCATGTGCCGGCGAAGTTCCTGCGGGCCGCGGATGTGGGCCAGGGGGACGAGGGGGCGGAGTGGAAGACGGTCGTACTCGACGCGGTGTCCGGGCGGGCGGTCGTTCCGAACGGTTCGCTGGGGTTCCGCTGGACCGAGTCCGGCCGGGGCAGGTGGAACCTCGAACTCGGTGGGATCGAGCCGCAGTTGAGCCTGTACGGCAGTCAGGTCGCGGTGCCGGTGGAGGTGCTGCTGCCGCGCTTCGACACGGAGGGCGGCACACACGGGCAGGGCCGTGGGGAGGTGCTGCGCCGGTCGGTTCCGGCGACGCGGCTGGGCGGGGCGAACGGCCCGCTCGTGACCACGGTGTTCGACCTGCTGCTCGCCCAGTACGGTGTCTGGCGGCATGGGCTCCCCGGCAGCTGGCCGGCCTCCTACGACGACGCGGCCGCCCCCGCCACCCCCGCCTGGCAGGAGGCCCACACCTCCGTCCCGGCGGCCGCCTGTGTGAAGATCGCCCGCGAGTTCGCGCGGACCGCCGAGCGGTCCAAGGGCCGCTGCATGATCCTCATGGGCGCGGGCACCAACCACTGGTTCCACTCCGAGACGATCTACCGCGCTTTTCTCGCACTGCTCCAGCTGACCGGCTGCCAGGGCCGCAACGGCGGCGGCTGGGCGCACTACGTGGGGCAGGAGAAGTGCCGTCCGGTGACCGGCTGGGCGACGCTGGCGGCCGCCTCGGACTGGTCGCGCCCGCCGCGGCAGATGATCGGCACCGGGTACTGGTTCCTCAACGCCGACCAGTGGCGCTACGACCGGTTCGGTGCCGATGTGCTCGCCTCGCCGCTGGGCGAGGGCAGGTTCGCGGGCATGACGGGCGCCGACTGCCTGGCGCTGTCGGCGCGTTCGGGGTGGATGCCGTCGTATCCGACCTTCGACCGCAACCCGCTGGAGCTGGGCGAGGTGTTCGGCGACGCGGTGGCGAAGGCGGTGGCCGAACTGCGGGCGGGAACACTGAAGTTCGCCTGCGAGGACCCGGACGCACCGGAGAATTGGCCGCGTGTGCTGACGCTGTGGCGGGCCAATCTGCTCGGCTCGTCGGCGAAGGGCGCCGAGTACTTCACCCGGCACCTGCTGGGCACCCACTCGTCGCTGCGGGCCGAGGAGGCACCCGAGGAGGTACGGCCCCGGGACGTGAAGTGGCATCAGGAGGCACCGGAGGGCAAGCTCGATCTGCTGCTGTCCCTGGACTTCCGGCAGACGTCCTCCACCCTCTTGTCGGACGTGGTGCTGCCCGCCGCGACCTGGTACGAGAAGCACGACCTGTCCAGCACGGACATGCACCCCTATGTGCACTCCTTCACCCCGGCCGTGGATCCGCCGTGGCAGGCGCGGACCGACTTCGAGGCGTTCAAGGCGCTGGCCGAGCGGCTGAGCGAGCTGGCCGTGGACCATCTGGGCGTGCGCAAGGACCTGGTCGCCAGTCCCCTCCAGCACGACACCCCGGGCGAGACGGCGCAGCCGGGCGGGGTCGTCCTGGACTGGAAGCGCGGTCAGTGCGATCCGGTGCCCGGCAGGACCCTGCCGAACCTGACGGTCGTGGAACGCGACTACACGGCGATCGGTGCGAAGTTCGCGGCGCTCGGCCCGCTGGCGGAGGAGCTGGGACTGCCCGCCAAGGGCATCGTCCTGCGGCCCGACGAGGAGGTCGACCGGCTGCGGGAGCTGAACGGGACGGTGCGCGCCGGCCCGGCCGAGGGGCGTCCGGCGCTGGACACGGCGGTGAAGGCCGCGAACACGGTCCTCGCGCTGTCCGGGACGACCAACGGCCGGCTCGCCACGCAGGGCTTTCACACCCTGCAGGCACGCACCGGCCAGGAGATGGCGCATCTGGCCGCCGAGCACGAGGGCAAGCGGGTCACCTACGCGGACACGCAGGCGGCGCCGGTGCCGGTGATCACGTCACCGGAGTGGTCGGGCAGCGAGTCCGGCGGGCGCCGGTACACGGCCTTCACGCTGAACACCGAGCACCTCAAACCGTGGCACACGCTCACCGGGCGCCAGCACTTCTTCCTCGACCACGACTGGATGCACGAGCTGGGTGAGGCGCTGCCGGTCTACCGGCCACCGCTGGACATGAACAAGCTGTTCGGCGAGCCGCACCTCGGCCCGGACGGGCAGCGGGAGGTGACGGTCCGCTACCTCACGCCGCACAACAAGTGGTCCATCCACTCCGAGTACCAGGACAACCTGTTCATGCTGGCCCTCTCCCGCGGCGGGCAGAACATCTGGATGTCCCCGGTGGACGCCGACGCGATCGGGGTGAAGGACAACGACTGGATCGAGGCGGTCAACCGCAACGGTGTGGTCGTCGCCCGCGCGGTCGTCTCGCACCGGATGCCGGCCGGCACCGTCTACATGCACCACGCGCAGGAGCGCACGGTGAACGTTCCGAAGGCGGAGACCACCGGCATGCGCGGCGGCATCCACAACTCGCTCACCCGTCTGATCCTCAAGCCCTCCCATCTGATCGGCGGCTACGCCCAGTTGTCCTGGGCGTTCAACTACCTGGGCCCGACGGGCAACCAGCGCGACGAGGTGACGGTGGTCCGCCGCCGCAGCCAGGAGGTCGAGTACTGATGCGTCCCATGGCCCAGATCGCGATGGTCATGAACCTCGACAAGTGCATCGGCTGCCACACCTGTTCGGTCACCTGCAAGCAGGCGTGGACCAACCGGCGCGGCATGGAGTACGTCTGGTTCAACAATGTCGAGACCCGGCCGGGGCAGGGCTATCCGCGCCGCTACGAGGACCAGGAGAAGTGGAAGGGCGGCTGGGAACTGAACCGCCGTGGCGCGCTGAAGCTCCGCGCGGGCGGCCGGCTGCACAAGCTCGCGGGGATCTTCTCCAACCCGAGACTCCCGGAGATCAAGGACTACTACGAGCCCTGGACGTACGACTACAAGAACCTCACCGACGCCCCGCTCGGCGACGACTTCCCGGTCGCGCGTCCGCTGTCGCAGCTCGACGGGAAACCGATGAAGATCGAGTGGTCGTCGAACTGGGACGACAACCTCGCCGGGGCTCCCGCCCACGGCGACCTCGACCCGATGGTGGAGCGCACGCGCCGGCAGGCCTCGGACAAGGTGCGGTTCGCCTACGAGCAGACGTTCATGTTCTATCTGCCGCGCATCTGCGAGCACTGCCTGAACCCCTCGTGCGTGGCCTCCTGTCCGTCGGGCGCGATGTACAAGCGCGAGGAGGACGGCATCGTCCTGGTCGACCAGGACCAGTGCCGGGGCTGGCGGATGTGCGTGACCGGATGCCCGTACAAGAAGGTCTACTTCAACCACGCCACCGGCAAGGCCGAGAAGTGCACCCTGTGCTATCCGCGCCTGGAGGCGGGCCTGCCCACGGTGTGCTCGGAGACCTGCGTCGGCCGCCTGCGCTATCTCGGCGTGCTCCTGTACGACGCCGACAAGGTGACCGCGGCCGCCTCGGTGCGCGACGAGAAGGCGCTGTACGAGGCCCAGTTGGGGATCTTCCTCGACCCGGAGGACCGCGGGGTGCAGCGGGCCTGCGAGGAGGCGGGAATCCCGTACGACTGGCGGGAGGCGGCGCGCCGATCCCCCGTGTACGACCTGATCGGCAGGTACCGGGTGGCGCTGCCGCTGCATCCGGAGTACCGGACGCTGCCGATGGTCTGGTACATCCCGCCGCTGTCGCCGGTGGTGGACGCACTCACCGAGACGGGGCACGACGGCGAGAGCGCACAGAACCTGTTCGGCGCGATCGACACCCTGCGCATCCCGCTGGAGTACCTGGCGGAGCTGTTCACGGCGGGCGACACCGGGCCGGTGCGCGCCACGCTGGAGCGGCTCGCCGCGATGCGCTCCCACATGCGGGCGATCAACCTGGGCGAGGAGCCGGACCCGCGCGACGCCTCGGCCGTCGGCATGGATCCGGGCGAGATCGAGAAGATGTACCGGCTGCTGGCGATCGCCAAGTACGAGGACCGGTATGTGATTCCGACCGCGGCCGTCGGGGACGCGCGGCGGCTGGAGGAGTCGGCGCTGTCCGAGGGGTGCAGCCTCGACTACGACGGCGGGCCGGGGATGGGCGGCGACGGTCCGTTCGGCGGGGACTCGGGGCGCAAGATGCTGCCGCTGGTGTCGGTGGAGAACTTCCACGCGCTGCGCAGGCGGCAGACGACCGATGACGCCAAGGAGGCGTGATGCCCTCGGATGCAGTGCTGTACCAGGCGTCGGCGCTCTGTCTGACGTATCCCGACGAGGACCTGGTCGAGAGGCTGCCGCTGGTGCGCGAAGCCGCCCCGCAGCTGCGGGAGTTCGTGGACCACGCGGCCGTGACCCCGCTGCCCGACCTGGCGGCGCACTATGTGCAGGTCTTCGACTTCAAGAACCGGCACAGCCTCTATCTGAGCTGGTGGCGCGACGGCGACACCAGGCGGCGCGGCATGTCGCTCGTGCGGTTCAAGGACCTGTACCGCGCCCACGGCCTGGAGTTCACCGGCGAGGAGCTGCCCGACTTCCTGCCGGCGGTACTGGAGTTCGCGGCCCGTACCGGCAACACCGATCCGCTGACGGACCACCACGACGGCCTGGAACAGCTGCGGTCCCGGCTGACCGATGCCGGGACACCGTATGCGTCCGTCCTGGACGCGGTGTGCGCCACCTTGCCGGCCGTCCGGACCGGGGTGCGCTCATGACCACACTGCTGTGGGGCGCCCTGCCCTACATCGCCTTCGTCAGCCTCGCCGCCGGACTGGTCTGGCGCTATCGCTACGACCAGTTCGGCTGGACCACGCGCTCCTCGCAGGTGTACGAGTCGAGGCTGCTGAACATCGCCTCCCCGGTGTTCCACTACGGCATCCTGTTCGTGCTCGTCGGCCATCTGATCGGGCTGTTCGTGCCGACGTCCTGGACCGCGTCCCTGGGCATCGGCGAGCACACGTACCACCTGTTCTCGCTGTACGGCGGCACGGCGGCCGGACTGCTCACCGCCGCCGGGATCCTGCTGCTCGTCTACCGCCGCCGCACCCGGGCCCCCGTCTTCAGGGCGACGACGGCCAACGACAAGACCATGTACGTCTTCCTCCTCGCCGCGATCATCATGGGCATGGTCGCCAAGCTGAGCCACGCCTCCGGCGACGGCTACGACTACCGGCGGACCATCGCCCCCTGGGCCCGCAGCCTGTTCACCCTCCGGCCCAGGACGGAACTGATGGCGGACGTGCCCGTGCTGTTCCAGATCCACGCGGTGATCGGCATGGTGCTGATCGCGATGGTCCCCTACACGCGCCTGGTCCACATGTTCAGCGCGCCCGTGCCGTACCTGTTCCGTCCCTACATCGTCTACCGCAGGCGTGACCCCGGTCAGCTGGGGCCGCGGCCGGAGCGGCGGGGCTGGGAGCGGATCGGCGGCTAGGCCGCGCCGCCCCTCTGCTCCCGCTCGTCGTCCACGATCTCGGCGTCCACCACGCCTTCCTCGTCCTGCGGTGCCGCCTGCTCCCGGGGGATGTCGTCGGATGACTGCTGCTGCGTCTGGGCGTACATGGCCTGGCCCATCTTCTGGCTGACGGAGGCCAGTTTGTCGACGCCGGTGCGCAGGGCGCCGGTGTCGGCGTTCTGCTCCAGCAGGCCCTTGAGTTCGCCGGCCGCGGCCTGCACCTCGGACCTGGTGTCGGCCGGGATCCGGTCCTCGTTGTCGCGGATGAACTTCTCGGTCTGGTAGACGAGCTGCTCGGCCTGGTTGCGGGTCTCGGCGGCCTCGCGACGCCTGCGGTCCTCCTCGGCGTACTGCTCCGCGTCCCGCATCATGCGGTCGATGTCCTCCTTGGGGAGGGCGGAGCCGCCGGTGACGGTCATCTTCTGCTCGCGGCCGGTCCCGAGGTCCTTCGCGGAGACGTGCATGATTCCGTTGGCGTCGATGTCGAAGGCGACCTCGATCTGCGGGACTCCGCGCGGGGCGGGCGGCAGGCCGGTCAGGTCGAAGACGCCGAGCTTCTTGTTGTAGGCGGCGATCTCGCGTTCGCCCTGGTAGACCTGGATGCCGACCGAGGGCTGGTTGTCGGTGGCGGTGGTGAAGATCTCCGAACGGCGGGTCGGGATGGTCGTGTTGCGTTCGATCAGCCGGGTCATGATGCCGCCCTTGGTCTCGATCCCCAGGGACAGCGGGGTGACGTCGAGCAGCAGGACGTCCTTGACGTCGCCGCGGATGACGCCCGCCTGGAGGGCGGCGCCGACCGCGACCACCTCGTCCGGGTTGACGCCCTTGTGCGGGTCCTTGCCGGTGAGTTCCTTGACCAGCTCGGTGACGGCGGGCATCCGGGTCGAGCCGCCGACCAGGATGACGTGGTCGACCGCGGACAGCTCGATCCCGGCGTCCCGGACCGCCTGGTGGAAGGGCGTCGTGCAGCGGTCCAGCAGGTCGGCCGTCAGTTCCTGGAACTGAGCGCGGGTCAGCTTCTCCTCCAGGTGGAGCGGGCCGTCGGCGGAGGCGGTGATGTAGGGCAGGTTGATCGTGGTCTCCGAGGACGAGGACAGCTCGATCTTGGCCTTCTCGCCGGCCTCGCGCAGCCGCTGCACGGCCATCTTGTCGGCGCCGAGGTCGATGCCGTACTGCCCCTTGAACCGCTTGACCAGGTACTCGACGATCCGCTGGTCCCAGTCGTCGCCGCCGAGGTGGGTGTCGCCGTTGGTGGCCTTCACCTCGATGACACCGTCGCCGATCTCCAGCAGGGACACGTCGAAGGTGCCGCCGCCCAGGTCGAAGACGAGGACCGTCTGCTCCTCGCCGCGGTCCAGGCCGTAGGCCAGGGCGGCGGCGGTCGGCTCGTTGATGATCCTCAGCACCTTCAGGCCGGCGATCTCCCCGGCCTCCTTGGTGGCCTGCCGCTGGGAGTCGTCGAAGTACGCCGGTACGGTGATCACCGCGTCCGTGACGTCCTCGCCGAGGTAGGCCTCCGCGTCCCGCTTCAGCTTCTGCAGCACCCGCGCCGACAGCTCCTGCGCGCGCAGCCGGGTGCCGTCGACCGTGCCCTGTTCGGGGAAGCGCCAGGCCGGGTCGCCCATGTGCCGTTTCACCGAGCGAGCGGTGCGCTCCACGTTCGTGACGGCCTGCCGCTTGGCGACCTCGCCGACCAGCACCTCGCCGTTCTTCGCGAACGCCACCACGGAGGGGGTGGTCCGCGCGCCCTCCGCGTTGGCGACGACGGTTGGTTCGCCGCCCTCCAGGACGGCCACCACCGAGTTCGTCGTCCCGAGATCGATCCCGACCGCACGTGCCATGGTTCGTCCCCTTCCACCAGGACGGATCCGCCAGAGTGCCTGCCGCTCTCCCAGCACAGATCGTGGGTGCGCCCTTGTCAATGGACGGGTACCCGGAAACGGTGGTGCCGCGCCCCCGGGCGGGAGCGCGGCACCGGGGACGGCGGGTGTCAGGCCAGCTCGGCCGTCAGGGTGATGGTCGTACCGGTCAGGGCCTGGCTGACCGGGCAGTTCTTCTTGGCGTCCTCGGCCGCGGACCGGAAGCCGTCCTCGTCCAGGCCGGGCACCACGCCACGGACGGTGAGGTGGATGCCGGTGATGCCCTCGCCGGGCTGGAAGGTGACGTCGGCCTTGGTCTCCAGGCGGGTGGGCGGAGTGCCGGCGCCCGCCAGGGCGTGCGAGAGCGCCATGGAGAAGCAGCTGGAGTGGGCGCCTGCGATCAGCTCCTCGGGGCTGGTCTTGCCGTTCGCCTCCTGGGCGCGCGAGGCCCACGTGACCGGCTGCCGGTCGATGCCGGAGGAGTCGAAGCTGACGACGCCGTTGCCCTCGAGCAGGTTGCCTTCCCAGACGGTGTGTGCGGTGCGCGTGGTTGCCACGGCTCTTCCTTTCACGGGGGGGGTCCGAGATTCAGGGTTCCGGGTCCATCCGATCACATCCGGGCTCACCGCACCGTGAAGACCGGGCACCGGATTCAGGCGGCGCGCTCCTCCTCGTCCGCCACCGTGGTGAGCGGCACCTGCGGCCCGTTCGCCTCGCGCAGCCAGCGGCGCAGGACGCGGTGCACCTGCTCGGCGCCGGTCAGCCGCTCCCCCTCGGCCAGCGGCTCGGACAGGGTGAGCGGAGAGAGCAGGAAGGGACGGGACTGGGCGCCGCCGAGGCCGCCGTGGGAGCCGATCTGCTCCTCGAAGGCGAGGACTTCGCCGTCGGCCGGGTCGTGGAAGGAGTTGACCATGATGTCGGCGGTGTGCGGGAAGGAGTGCGTGCGGCGGACGGCATCCGCGGCGCCGGGGCCGAAGGCGGCCAGCGGGCCGGGTTCCCCGTCCAGCTCCGACAGCGGGATCTCGGTGCCGTACGGGCCGAGCAGCACGCCGTCGTGTTCTTCGCTGCGCACCAGCAGGAAGCCGATGCCGGGATGGTTGGCGAGGGTGGTGAGCAGGGCCGGGTGACGGCTTTCGATCTCCTCCTTGGTCATGCGGTGCGGCACGTCCGGGAAGGAGACCAGGCCGAGGTTGCCGGAGGCGAGCACGATCGGTTCCGAGCCGGGAGCCAAGCGAGATGCGGGTCCCCCCGCCCGGCGGGTGGAGGACGGACGGTGCCCTTCGCCCTTCTCCTCCACGGGCCGGTGCAGCGCCGCGCGGACGGCGGCGCGGGCCTCGGCGCCGCTGCGGGTGCTCCCCCAGTTCTGGACGTCCGGGGGGACCCCCCTGGCCCTGCGGGGGACGGGCAGTCCGCAGCCGGCCCGGACGAGGTCGGCGAGGGTGAGGCCGTAGCGGGCGCGGAAGGTCTCGCCGGGGCTCTGGCCGTGGTCGGACAGGACGACGATCCGGTAGGGGCGCGGGGCGTGTTCGGCGGCCTTCTCGACGAGGGCGAGGGACCGGTCCAGGCGCTGCAGGACCTTCTCGGCGTCCCGGCTGTGCGGTCCGGAGTGATGGGCGACCTCGTCGTAGGCGACGAGGTCGGCGTAGACGGCGGTGCGGCCTGCGAGCAGGTCGCCCATCACGGCGGCGACCACGACGTCCCGCTCGACGACGGTGGCGAAGGCACGCACGAACGGATAGAGGCCGCCGCGGCTCACGCGGGGCCGCTGTCCCCGGAACCGGGCGCGGGTGGCCTGGCCGGTCTCGCGGACGACCTCGGCGACGAAGGACAGTGCGGTGCGGACCGCGCTGGCAGGGTCGGAGAAGTACGCGAAGTAGCCGGCGCGGGAACGGTTCTCCCGGCCGCGACGGCGGGTGGCGATGGACAGGACGAGGGCCTGCTCGCCCGCGCCGCCGCTGAACAGGTTGCCCCGGCTCGCGCCGTCGACGGTGAGCAGCCCGCCGTCGCCCGTCCGCCCGATGGCGCGGCGCTGCAGCTCGGCGGCGCTCGTCGGGCGATTGCACACCATCACCTCGCCGCGGTCCTTCTCGTACCAGCGGAAGGCCGGCACGTCGAAGGTGCTGCCGTGCAGGATGCCGAGCTGGCTGGCGCCGGTCTGGCTGGACCAGTCGGTGTGCCAGGGGGTGAGCCGGTGGGTCGGCCGCACCCCGTCGCCCGTCGACAGCCAGCGGGCGACCGTCGGCATCAGCCCCTTGCGGACCGCGTCGGTGAGGACGTCGTGGCCGACGCCGTCCAGCTGGACACAGACCAGGCCGGGCGTGGCCGCGCACGGCGGCCTGGCTCTGCGGCGGCGGTCGGCCAGCCGCAGCAGGCGGCGGCGGTAGGCGTCGTCGTCGCGCACGGCGAGGGCGGCGCCGGTGGCCGAGGCGACGGCGGACATCACGGCCGCCACGATGACGGCGGTCTCCGGGGCGGCCTCACTCTGCCCGGAGGGGTTGATGCGCAGGGCGAGCAGCAGCAGGGAGCCGTTGAGGAAGAAGACCAGCAGGCCGAGGACGAGGGCGGGCACGAGCAGCAGCAGCCGTACCAGGAGCGGCCACACCACGGCCGAGAGCACACCGAAGGCGCCGGCGCCGCATGCGGCGGTGACGGCTATCTGCGTGGCGCTGTCGCCGTCGGCGGACTGGAGCCGGAAGTCGGGCAGGAGACCGGCGAGGACGAGCATGGTGACCGTGGAGACCGCCCACACCGTGACGCTCCGTCCGACCTGACTGGCGACCCGTCGCCACCGCACGCCCCGCACGCCCCGCACACCTCACGTCCCGGCCCGCCCGATCACCGGGCCTGGTTCCACCTTGTCACACGGGGCGACGCCGCGCCGGGCCGGTCGCCGGGCCGTCAGCGCCCGTCGTACCCGGCCGTCGGCATCGAAAGACGCCGGTGCACCCGTGCCTTCATCTGCGCGTCGTAGCACGGCTCGGCCCGCCCCACCGTCTCCACGCGCACGCCGCGCCGGGCGCATTCGGCGGTGAACTCCTCCACCGAGGACAGGGCGCGCTCCAGCACGCGCCTGCTGGGCGCGACGAACACGTCCACACCGGGCCGGACCCCGTCCCACAGGGCGCAATGGTCGAAACGCAGTCCGCCGACCAGAAGTTCCCGCGCGACCACGTAGCCGTGGTCCGCCGCCCACCGGGCACACATGGCGTGCTGGCTCCGTGAGTCGACCAGGAAGGGGTCGGCCTCCAGCTCCTCCAGAGGCGTCAGGCTGGCGATGGCGGTGACCCGCACCGGCGCGAGCCCGCCGCAGGCACCCCGCAGCTGTCCCATGGCGTCCCCCCTCACCTCCGGGTTTCGTCGCAGACCCTACTCCTGCCCGTAGGCTTCGGGGAGTCGCGCGAAGGAGGCGAAGAAGGTGCCGGTGGAGATCACCTGGTGGGGTCACGCCACCTGCACACTCGAAGACTCGAACATACGCGTGCTCACCGATCCGTTGTTCGCAAGCCGGCTCGCGCACCTGCGCCGCCGCCGGGGCGCGGTGCCCCCTTCCGAGGCCCGTCGCGCGGACCTTGCGCTCGTCTCCCATCTGCACGCCGACCACCTGCATCTGCCCTCGCTGGCAGCGCTCGCCCCGGGCACGCGCCTGCTCGTGCCCCGGGGCGCACCACGGTCGGTGCCCGGTCTGCGCCGTCTGCGGCACCTGCGGATCACCGAGATGGCCCCGGGCGAGGAGGTCCGGGTCGGTGATCTGCTGGTGCGGGCCGTGCCCGCACGGCACGACGGGCGGCGGCTGCCCGTCGGCCCCCACCGCTCCCCCGCGCTCGGGTACGTCGTCCGGGGCGAGGCGCGGACCTACTTCGCCGGGGACACGGGCCTGTTCGACGCCATGGCGGAGCAGGTCGGGCCGGTGGACGTGGCACTTCTTCCGGTGGGCGGCTGGGGGCCGTACCTGGGTGAGGGACATCTGGACGCGGGACGGGCGGCACAGGCGCTGGCCCGGCTGGCACCGCGCCTCGCGGTGCCGGTGCACTACGGGACGTACTGGCCGATCGGCATGGACGCCGTGCGCCCGCACGAATTCCACGCACCGGGCTACGAGTTCGTGCGCCTGGCGGCCGCGGCCGCGCCCCGGGTGGCGGTGCACCGACTGGGGCACGGGGAGAGTGTGCGCCTGGAGGTCGCGCGGTGAGATGGCCGGCCGCCGCGGTGACTCTTGCCGCTGCTTCGACGTCCACGGCACCGCCGGAATCCACGCAGCAGGCGCTCGGGTATCCGTCCCTCTTCCTGCTGGTGCTCGTCGGGGCGCTCGTGCCGGTGGTGCCGACCGGGGCGCTGGTGAGTTCGGCCGCGGTGGTGGCGTTCCATCAGACGGCGCCGTTCTCACTGGCGCTGGTGTTCGTGACGGCGTCGCTGGCGGCCTTCGTCGGGGACGCGACGCTGTACTGGCTGGGGCGGCGCGGGATGCGGTCGCGAGGCGGCTCGCGCTGGCTGGAGGCGATCCGCTCGCGGGCGCCGGAGGAGCGGTTGGCCCAGTCCCGGGAGAAGTTGGCCGAGCACGGGGTTGCCGTGCTGGTGCTGTCGCGGCTGGTGCCTGCCGGCCGGCTGCCGGTGATGCTGGCCTGTCTGCTGGCGGAGTGGCCCCTGCGGCGGTTCAGCCGGGGGAACCTGCCGGCATGTCTGGCGTGGGCGCTGACGTATCAGGTGATCGGGATTCTCGGGGGTTCGCTGTTCGAGGAGCCGTGGGAGGGCGTGGTCGCCGCGGTGGCGCTGACGCTGGTGATCAGTGCGGTCCCGAGCCTGGTGCGACGCGCCTCGCGGTAGCGCCGTCGGCGGTCCGGCCGCCCTCGGGGAGCGGGTTCTGGGCGGCCGGTCGCGCCCGCGGGGCGGAGCCGCATGCCGACCGCGGCGGCGCCGCATGCCTACGCAGCCCCGCGCCCCTAGGAGGTGCGCTCCAGTGCCTTCGAGCCCCCGACCGGTAGATCCCACAGGTCCTGCCGGTCCAGCCCGGCCTTCTCCCAGGCCGCCCGCACCCGCGTGAGCGGTTCCATCACCGGCTCCGCGGAGAGGATGAACGTGCCCCAGTGCATGGGGGCCATCCTGCGCGCGCCGGCATCCACCGTCGCCCGGACCGCCTCCTCCGGGTCGCAGTGGACGTCGCGGAGCCACCAGCGCGGGTCGTAGGCGCCGATGGGCATGAGGGCGAGGTCGATGCCGGGGTAGCGGCGGCCGATGCGGGAGAACCAGTGGCCGTACCCGGTGTCGCCGGCGAAGTAGAGGCGCTGTCCGTCGGATGCGGTCAGGACCCACCCGCCCCACAGGCTGTGGCAGGTGTCTCTGAGGGTGCGCTTGGACCAGTGATGGGCGGGCACGAAGTCGAAACGGACTCCGGACAGTTCGGCGCCCTCCCACCAGTCCAGCTCGGTGACGCAGGTGAACCGGCGCCTGCGGAACCAGGCGGCGAGCCCGGCGGGCGCGAACACGGGGGTCGCGCGCGGGAGCCGGCGCAGGGTCGGGGCGTCCAGGTGGTCGTAGTGGTTGTGGCTGATGACGACCGCGTCGACGCGCGGCAGGGTTTCCCAGGCCACGCCGACGGGGGTGACGCGGGCCGGGGTGCCCAGGATGCGCCGGGACCAGACAGGGTCGGTGAGCACAGTCAGTCCGCCGATCCTAACGATCCAACTGGCGTGTCCCGCCCAGGAGACGGCGAGTGTGCGAGTGTCCGCACGCGGCAGGGGGCCGGGCTCGTGGGGCAGCCGGGGGATGTCGGCGAGGCCCTCGGGGCCGGGCCGTACGGAGCCTTCGCGGGCGAAGCGGGCGAGGGCCTTCAGGCCCGGCAGCGGGGCGGTGAGCCGGTCGTGGAAGGTCCGCGGCCACACGCGGTGTTCGCCGAGCGGACGGGGTTCGGCCAGCGGCGGGGAGGGAGGCGTGAGGGGGGACGGTGCCATGGGAACGCGGGCCGCACCGCTCGTCGTGGTCGCGGTCGTGGTGGTCGTGGCGGTCGTCGTGGTCGTGACGGTCGTAGCGGCCGCCGTTGTCGCAGTGGGCACTGTGGCCGCGGGAGTCGTGGTGGTCTTCGTGGCGGCGGATCCGGGCTCATGTGCCTGCTGCGTCATCGAAGGTGCTCCCATCGCTGAGCGTCGTCGCCGAGGTCGCCGAGGGCCGACCTCAAAGAGGTCAACGCGCGTTGCACGTGTGGCAGTTCCAACGGCGAGGGTGACCTGAGGCATTCCATGCGTTCGTCGTCCGTGCCGCCCAGCAGGGGCCCCGTGGCGAGCCGCACGCGCAGCGCCCCGAGATCGTCGCCGAAGCGGTGGCCGCCCGGCGCCGGCATGCCGAGCCGTGCGGTGAGGAGGTCCTCCAGTTCCTGTGCGTCGCCGACGCCCTGGTCCGCGAACGCCTCGCGCAGCGGGCCGAGGTCGGCGTAGATATGACGGCCGGCCTGCGGCGGCCGGGCGAGCGCGCCGCCCGCGACGACCGCGGCATGCACGGCGGCGGCCACGCGCGCGTGCAGCCGCACGGAGGCCTCGCGGCGCTCGGTGACGGGCTCGGGTTCGTCCAGGGCGTACCCGGCGGCGGCTGCGACCGGCTGGGCGACCCGGGCTCCGAGCGCGGTGAGGATGTCGAGCACACGCCCGTGGAACCGCTGCCCCTCCTGCCCGGCGGGGAAGCGGGCGACGGCGGCGGGCCAGCCGGGCGGCAGCAGGGCGCCCGCCAGGTCGGTGACGACGGTGACCCGGTCGGGCAGCATCTCGGCGGGGCTGAGCAGAACGGTGTCGTGCGGGGCGTGCAGGGTGTCGCGCCAGGTCTCGTCGCTGACCAGGTGCAGGCCCTCGGCCGCCGCGGCCTCGATCGTCTCGTGCAGCAGTTCGGGCGGGGCGACGGTGGCGGTGGGGTCGTCGGCGACGGACAGCACCAGCAGCCGGGGCCGACCGCCCTCGGCACGGACCCGGCGGACCGTCTCCAGCAGGGCGTACGGATCCGGGACGCCGCCGCTCTCGGCCGGGGTCGGCACATGGAAGACGGGTCTGCCCAGCAGACGGGCGTAGGGCGCCCACCAGGCGGCGCAGGGGCGGGGCACCAGCACGTCGCCGTCGTCACCGGCGACCGTGGCGGTCAGGGCGAGCAGCAGGGCGGGGGCGCCGGGGCCGGCGGCCACCCGGTCGGGTACGCAGGGCAGTCCGCGCCGGGTCCAGTAGCCGCAGGCCGCCTCCAGCAGGGCGGGGGCGCCGCCGACGGGCTGGGCCCCGGCGCGGCCCGCGGCGGCGGCGAGCACGGCGGCCAGCTCCGGGAGGACGGGCAGGCCGTCGCCGGGCAGGGGCGGCCCGTAACGGACGGGGCCGTGGCCCTCCGGGTCCGTCCGCCGCATGTCCGCCTCCGCGCAGTCCGTGGTGCCGTGTGCTCTTCCCGTCCGGGCCGTGCTCCCTCGTCGGCCAGTGCTGTGGCCTCTCCTGCGGCCGGCTGCGTGACGGGTGGGTTCGGTGCCCGCTGGTGGTGCCCTCGGGATGGTGTGTACCCGTCCGGAGGCCTTCCAAGGCCCGTGGCCCGACCCGCCCCGGTCACCGCCCGTCCGGCGCCGTGCGTCAGCCGTCCGCGGGCCGCCTGCGGCCGAGCAGCCGGTACAGGGCGCCCCCGCAGGCCGCGGCGATCAGCATCCCGCCGGCGACCAGGGCCGGGACCGAGTCGTTGAAGGTGCCTCCCTGCCCGGCATCGGCACCGTGCTCCACGGTCGCCGGGGCACAGCCGGCGTCCTTGCCGGGCTCGCCGCAGGTGTGTCCGCCCGGGCAGGGCGCACCGCCGGAATCGCCGCACTCCGGGTCGCCACCGGTGCAGGCATCGCCCTCACGGCACTGTGCGGTCCCGTCGTGCGGGGCGGTCCCGTCGTGGGACGCAGTCCCGTCGTGGGACGCAGTCCCGTCGTGCGGGGCGGTCCCGTCGTGGGACGCAGTCCCGTCGTGGGACGCAGTCCCGTCGTGAGGTGCGGTCTCGTCGTGCGGGGCCGTCGCACCGTGGGACGCAGTCCCGTCGTGGGGCGCTGTCGGACCGTGGGACGCGGTCCCCTCGTGGGGCGCCGTCGCATCGTGCGACGCGGTCCCCTCGTGCGGCACGGCCTCGTCGCCCTGACCGGCCTCCTCGTGCGGCACGGCCTCGTCGCCCTGACCGGCCTCGTCGCCCTGACCGGGTTCCTCGTGTGGTGCGGTCCCCTCATGACACGTCTGGCCCGCCCGGCACTGCGCCGCCCCGCCGCCCGCACAGGTCTCGCCCTCCCGGCACTGCCTGCCGTCATCGCCGTTCCCGCCCCCGTCCTTGCACGGTGTGCCGCCTTCGTCGAAGCCCCCGGAGGCGGGGTCGAAGGTGTCGAGGACCGGCCCGCCGGTGGTGTCGCAGGGCGCGGAGGGTGCGGCAGCGGCGCCGGGCGGGCCGGTGCCGGGGCCGGCCGCGGCCATGGGGGCGGCCAGGACGGCGGGCCCGGCTATGAAGAGCCCGGCACCGGCCAGGACGGCGACGGACAGGTCACGGGCGGTGCGGCGCATGGGGCGGGCTCCTCGGCACGGCGGCGGACGCCGGGCGGGCGGCCACCGGGACGGCGGTAGGACGGCGGGACACGGCTGTCGTGCCCTCCGTGCCATCACAGCCCGCCGACCGCCGCACCGCGCGCGGCCGGACCCCATTCGCGGGACGCGAACGGCCCAACGGGTGATCCGGGAGCCGGCCACCGGCCGCTCGTCGCCCGCCGGCCCGGAGCGGTTCCGGGCAGGTTTTCCGTCTCGCGTGCAGGTGACTCGGCAGGTGCCGGCCGGACCGTCCACCGGGTACGTGCAGCAGCTGTGAAGGGCCCCGGGGACGGCGTCGGCGGCCTGCTCGGGCGGGCAGCCGGCCGTACGGCGCGGATCCCGTGTCGGCCGCCCGCAGCCGGGTACGCGGTGCGGACCCTCTCCGCTCTGGAGGAAGACATGCAGCGAGGCAGCGACCGGTTGAGCGTCCATCGGGACGACGAGATGAAGCACGAGTTGAGGGACCTGCTCCGGTCCGGGCACCCGACGCGCGTGGAGGAATGGCACGATCCGGAGCCGGCCGCCGACGACGACCCGGAGGTCTGGAGCGGGCCGGTGGGCGGTCTCGGATCCCCCGCGTCACTGGACCGGGTGCGGCTGGACCTGGCCCGGCGACTGAGCCGGCACGCGTTCCCCGCGACCGCGGGCGAGCTGACCCGGACCCTGCGCCGGAGCAATGCACCGGGCACGCTGGTCGACGCGGTGGCCAGGCTTCCGCGGTCGGCACGGTACGCCCATGTGCAGCAGCTGGCCGAGGAGCTGGTGGGCGGCCGATGAGTGAGGGCGTCGGTGGGCCCACGCCGGTGGGCCCAGACGCCGATCGGCGGCCCATGAATCAGGACGCCGGTGAACCGAGAGGCGGTGAACCGAGACGCCGGTGGGTGGCGGATGAGCCGAGACGCCGGTGGGTGGCGGATGAGCCGAGACGCCGGTGGGTGGCGGATGAGCCGGGACGCCGCCGAACGGCCGACGAGCCGGGACGCCGCTGAGCGGCGGATGATCGGTGGCCCGGCCCTGGATCCTGGAGGCGTGCGCCGGTGAGGCGGGCCGGTTCCGCCCGCGTGGGGCCGCCTCAGGTGCCGGACGCGCCCGGAGCCGCCGCCTCGCTGCAGCCGCGCCCGCGGGCGCCCTCACGGGTGCGGCCCGCGCTGACCAGGCGGCGCGGGTTGCGCCGCAAGTACTCGCCTTCGAGCTGCGCCATGCGCTCGTTGTGGGCCCGCAGCGCGTCGTTCGAGCCGTACAGGAGGGTGTCGTGGCGCGTGCGGTGGATCGTCTCCAGCTCTTTCATGAGCTGCTGGTCGTCCAGTCGGCTGGGGTCGACTCCGGTCATGGTGGTGCCCCGCTCGTCGTGTTCGTTCATCCGGTTCGGCCGCCCGCCCGGAATGCACTTCCCCCGAGCGTTTCCGGGAGGGAGCCGTGAAGCTCGCGTTCCTGAGACCACTGTACGAACATCACGGCCCCCGGGCCTCCGCATCCGCGGAACGGGCTACCGGGCCCGCTCCACCCGGCGTTCGTCCCAGACCGGCTCCGGGGTCTCGCGGACGCGGCCGTCACTGCCGAAGACCAGGAAGCGGTCGAAGGAGCGGGCGAACCAGCGGTCGTGGGTGACCGCCAGGACCGTGCCGTCGAAGGCCTCCAGTCCCTCCTGGAGGGCCTCTGCGGACTCCAGGTCGAGGTTGTCGGTGGGCTCGTCCAGCAGCAGGGCGGTAACGCCCTGCAGTTCCAGCAGGAGGATCTGGAAGCGGGCCTGCTGGCCGCCGGAGAGGCGGTCGAAGGACTGTTCGGCTTGGCCCGTCAGTTCGTAGCGGCGCAGCCGGGACATGGCCGCGCCCCGGTCCTGGGAGTGTTCCTTCCACAGGATGTCGAGGAGGGTGCGGCCCTGCAGCTCGGGGTGGGCGTGGGTCTGCGCGAAGTGACCGGGGACGACGCGCGCACCGAGCTTCCACTCTCCCGTGTGGGCCACGTCCTCCCCGGCGAGCAGCCTGAGGAAGTGCGACTTGCCCGAGCCGTTGGAGCCGAGCACGGCGACCCGTTCGCCGTAGAAGACCTCCAGGTCGAAGGGGTTCATCAGGCTGGTGAGTTCGAGGCGCTTGCAGGTGACGGCGCGTACACCGGTGCGGCCGCCCTTCAGGCGCATGGTGATGTCCTGCTCGCGGGGCGGCTCGGGCGGCGGACCCGCCTCCTCGAACTTGCGCAGGCGGGTCTGCGCGGCCTGGTAGCGGGAGGCCAACTCGTGGCTGATGGACGCCGCCTGACGGAGATTCAGCACCAGCTTCTTCAGCTGGGCGTGCTTCTCGTCCCAGCGGCGGCGCAGCTCCTCGAAGCGGGCGAAGCGTTCGCGGCGGGCCTCGTGGTAGGTGGCGAAGCCGCCGCCGTGCACCCAGGCGTCGGCGCCGGCCGGGCCGGGCTCCACCGAGACGATCTTCTCGGCCGCACGGGCGAGGAGTTCACGGTCGTGGGAGACGAACAGGACCGTCTTGCGGGTCTCCTTGAGCTGCTGTTCCAGCCACCGTTTGCCGGGCACGTCGAGGTAGTTGTCCGGCTCGTCGAGCAGCAGCACCTCGTCGGTGCCGCGCAGCAGCGCCTCCAGGACGAGGCGCTTCTGCTCGCCGCCGGAGAGGGTGCGCACCTGGCGCCACTGGGCCCGCTCGTAGGGCATGCCGAGGGCGGCGGTGGTGCACATGTCCCACAGGGTCTCGGACTCGTAGCCGCGCGCCTCCGCCCAGTCGGCGAGGGCCTGGGCGTACTCCAGCTGGGCGGCCTCGTCGTCGACGGTCATGATGGCGTGCTCGGCCGCGTCGACCGCCTTCGCCGCCTCGCGGATGCGGGGCGGGGCGACGGAGACCAGCAGGTCGCGCACGGTCGTCTCGTCGCGCACGGAGCCCACGAACTGGCGCATCACGCCGAGGCCGCCACTGATGGTGACCGTGCCGCCGTGCGGTTTCAGCTCGCCGGAGATCAGCCGGAGCAGGGTCGTCTTGCCGGCGCCGTTCGGGCCGACCAGGGCGACGGCGGCGCCTTCGCCGACCCGGAAGGAGACGTCGCCGAGCAGCGCCCTCCCGTCGGGGAGGTGGTACTCGAGGTGCGCGGCTTCCAGATGTCCCATGAGGAGGCATTCTGTGGGGCGCCACCGACCTGGGGCAAACGCTTATGGTCGTACGACGGGCGCATTTCGGCCGTACGGCGAACACCGGCCGGTGGTGCGGAAAGGGCTGGTCGGCCACGGGACGGAGCTTGATCGTCCCGGGGTGCGCGGTGATCGTACGCGGTGCGGTGACCGTCTCAGCCCGCCGCGTCCACGGGCTCCCCGGCCGGTCCTCCCCCGCCCGTCGGCACGACCGTGGCGCCGGCCCAGGACAGCGCCTTGAAGCCGTCGGACGGGGAGCCCTCCAGGATCACCACGCCGGTGTTCTCCAGTGGGCGGGCGGCGGCGAAGGCGACGTCGACGTTGTCGGCGCGGGCGGCGGCCCACATCCGGATGGCGGCACCGTGGCCGACCATGGCGACGGTGCCGGCGCCGCTCGCCGCGGCCTCGGCGATCACGGCGTCGAGCCGGGCGAGGGCCTCCTCGCCGCTCTCCCCGCCGGGGATCCTGAGCGCCGTGTCCCCGGCCGCCCAGGCGAACACCGTGCGCAGGTACTGCTCGCCCTCCGGAGAGTCGCCGGGCCGCATCTCCAGATCGCCGGCGGACACCTCGCGCAGACCGCCGCGGATGATCACGTCGAGGCTGCGGGCGGCGGCCAGCGGGGCGGCCGTGAGCCGGGTGCGGGTCAGCGGGGAGGCGTAGAGGGCCTCGATGTCCTCGTCCGCGAGCGCCTCGGGCAGGGCGGCGGCCTGCCGCTCGCCGAGCAAGGTCAGTCCGGGGCCGGGTACGGCGGTGTCCAGCAGGTGGCCGACGTTGGAGGGGGTCTGGCCGTGACGTACGAGGAGCAGGCGCATCCGGGGGATCCTCTCGCCTCGGGTCAGGCCGTCGGGTGTACGCGGACACAGGAAACGGCCGCTTCAGGGTAACCGGACTCCCATGAGCCCAGACCTCGACCTGACCGCCGCCCCGACGACCGGCCGCCACGCCCTGCGCGACCGGCTGCTCGCCCTGGACGACCGCCTCTTCGAGGCGGCTGCCTCCTGGCACTGGCCCGGCGCCGAGCAGGTGCTGCCGAGGCTGAGCCGGAGCGCGAACCACGGGGTGCTGTGGTGCGCGGCCGCCGCCGCGATCGCGGCGAGCCGCACGCCGCGGGCCCGGCGGGCCGCCGTCCGCGGGATCGCCTCGCTGAGCCTGGCCTCCCTGACCATCAACACCCTCGGCAAGCGGTCGGTGCGCCGCCCGCGGCCGGTGCTGGACCCGGTGCCGCTGGTGCGGCGGCTGAAGCGGCAGCCGGTCACCACCTCGTTCCCGTCGGGGCACGCGGCGTCGGCGGCGGCCTTCGCCACCGGTGTGGCCCTGGAGTCGCCGGCCTGGGGGGCGGTGGTGGCGCCGGTGGCGTTCTCCGTGGCCGCGTCCCGCGTCTACACGGGTGTGCACTTCCCGAGCGATGTGCTCGCGGGGGCGGCGCTGGGCGCGGGCGCCGCGTTCGCCGTGCGCGCGCTGGTACCGACCAGGGCGCAGGGCACGCCACCGGCGCGGCCGAGGGCAAAGGCCCCGTCCCTGGCCGGGGGCGCGGGACTCGTGGTCGTCGCCAACCGGGCCTCGGGCACCTCCGAGCGGGTCCGCGCGCTGCAGGATGCGCTGCCCGGGGCGGAGATCCTGGAGTGCGAACCCGAGGACGTGGCGGCCGAGTTGGAGAAGGCGGCCGCGCGAGCGCGGGCGCTCGGGGTGTGCGGGGGCGACGGGACGGTGAACGCGGCGGCCGCGGTCGCGCTGCGGCACGGCCTGCCCCTCGCGGTACTGCCGGGCGGCACGCTCAACCACTTCGCCTACGACCTCGGGGTGGAGGACGAGCGCGGCACGGCCGGTGCGGTGTGCCGGGGCGAGGCGGTCCGGGTGGACGTCGGCCGGTTCGCCGCCGGTGACCGCGAGGGCGTCTTCCTCAACACGCTGAGTCTGGGCGTCTATCCGGAACTGGTGCGCGAGCGCGAGCGCTGGTCGTCCCGGATCGGCGGCTGGCCCGCCGGGATGCTCGGGGCGTTGCAGGTGCTGCGCGCGGGCCGGCATCCGCTCGAGGCCGAACTCGGCGGCAGGCGGCGCCCGTTGTGGCTGCTGTTCGTGGGCAGCGGCGTCTACCGCCGGACGGGGCTGGCGCCCGGCCGCCGTACCGACCTGGCGGACGGACTGCTGGACGTACGGGTGGTGCACGGCAGCCGCCTGCCTGCGCTGCGGCTGCTCGCGGCCGCCGCGGCGGGTCCGCTCACCCGCTCCCCGGCCCACGCGGCGGTGCAGGTGAAGCGGTTGCGGCTGACCGGTCTCGCGCCCGGGACACCCCTGGCGTACGACGGGGAGGTCACCGAGGTGGGCGGTGACGTGGTGGTGGAGAAGCTGCCCGAGGCGCTGACGGTCTACCGGCCCCTGCCGTGAGCCATCCCCCGTCTTGCCCACATGTCTTGTCCACATCATGAAACACGAGTCTCATCATTCGGCATGCGCGCGTACCTTGGAGGATGCCGCAGGACGGGGTCGCCGACCCCGGAACGGGTACGACGAGGAGGGGTACAGCCATGCCGCAGGCCCAGGAGACCGCCGTCTACACGCACGGGCACCACGAGTCGGTGCTCCGCTCGCACACCTGGCGGACCGCCGCCAACTCCGCGGCCTATCTGCTCGGTGCGCTCAAGCCCCACATGAAGATCCTGGACATCGGCTGCGGACCGGGGACGATCACCGCCGACCTGGCGGAGCTGGTCCCGGAGGGGCACGTCACCGGAGTCGACCGGGCACCGGGGATCCTGACGCAGGCCCGCGAGACGGCCGCCGGGCGCGGACTGGCCAACGTGGACTTCGCGGTCGCCGACGTGCACGCCCTGGACTACCCCGACGACAGCTTCTGCGTGGTCCACGCCCACCAGGTGCTCCAGCACGTGGGCGACCCGGTGCAGGCGCTGCGCGAGATGCACCGCGTGACGAGGCCGGGCGGCTTCATCGCCGTGCGCGACGCGGACTACGCGGCGATGACCTGGTATCCGGCGGTGCCGGGCCTGCAGGACTGGCTGGACCTGTACGAGCGGGTCGCCCGGGCCAACGGCGGCGAGCCCGACGCCGGGCGCCGGCTGAAGGCCTGGGCGCTGGCGGCGGGCCTGCGGGAGATCACGGCCACCTCCGGCACCTGGACCTACGCCACGCCCGAGGAGCGAGCCTGGTGGAGCGGGCTGTGGGCGGACCGCACCCTCGCCTCGGCCTACGCCGATCGGGCCACGCAGGGGGGTCACGCGACGGCGGAGCAGCTGCGGGAGGTGTCCGAGGCCTGGCGGGAGTGGGGCCGGCAGGAGGACGGCTGGTTCGCGGTCCTGCACGGTGAGATCCTGTGCCGCAAGGGGGCCCGAACCTCCGGACCGGCGGCGGTCAGCGTTCCTCGCGGGTGAACTCCCCGGTGAACGAATAGGCGGCCCAGGGTCCGGTGAGCTCCACCCGGATCCCGGGCGACTCGTCCTTCGTGCGGTCCACCAGTTCCACGAACTCCTCGGACTCCGCCCGAGACACCAGATAGGCCGCGTCGAGCACGTTGCGGCCCGGTGCGGCGGCCTGCGCGGATGTCTGCGGCGCATGCAGCCGGACGTCCTCGGCGTGCCGGGCGAGCCGCTCGTGCAGGGTCCGGGCGGATTCCTCGCCGCCCGGACCGGCCTCGGTGTACGCCTTGACGCCCCACTCCACCCGGCCCTCGAGCCGGTCGAGGGTGTGCCGGAAGTCGTCCTCGCGGGCCTCGATCATCGTCCGGACCCCGCTGTCGTCCGGGAACACGGTGGCGGGCCGCAGGGGCAGCGGGGTGGTGACGGTGGTGAGCGCGTCGATCACGCCCTCGTGGGCCCGGGCGGTGGCCACGACCCAGTCGCGGTCCGCGAGACGGGCCCGCAGGGCCTCCTCGCAGAAGTCGTCCTCCGGGACCGTACTGACGACCGCGACCAGCCCGTGGTGGTGCAGCAGCGCCGGCGGTGCGCCCCCGACGCCCGTCAGCTGGGCCTGCAGGGGCGCTCCGAGGGGCCGGCAGACGGCATAGACGTAGCGCAGTCCGGTCATGGGGCCTCCTTCGGCACACGGCCGGCTTCCAGTCGATCCCATCTCCCGGGCCCTGTCGACCGAAACGCCGGTGGGCCGGGGTGACGCTTGCGGTGTCCGTGCGGCGCTCAGCGCACGATCGTCTCCTCGACCAGCAGTTTCGCCGCGGCCGCGATGCCGAGGGCGTCGATGCCGGCCGCGTGCAGTTGCTCGTCGGGCGCGGCCGATCCCGGCATGGTGCGCACCGCGAGCCGGACCAGGCGGGGCACGGGCCGGCCGTCGGCGAACGCCTCCGCGACGGCGTCGCCCAGGCCGCCCTGCTCGTGGTGGTCCTCGACGGTCACCAGGCAGCCGGTCTCCTCGGCGGCCCGGCGCAGGGTCTCCGCGTCGACGGGCTTGACGGAGTACAGGTCGATCACGCGCACCGCGATGCCGTCCTCCGCGAGCCGGTCGGCGGCGGCCAGCGCCTCGTGCACGGTGACCCCGGCCGCAACGACGGTCAGCCGGTCCTCTTCACCGGAGCGCAGCACCTTGCTGCCGCCGACCGGGAACTCCTCGTCCGGGCCGTAGATCACCGGGCTCGCGCCGCGCGAGGTGCGCAGATAGCGGATGCCGTCGAGGGCGGCCATCTCCGTGACGAGCCGGGCGGTCTGGTTGGCGTCGCACGGGTAGAGGACGGTCGAGCCGTACACGGACCGGAACATCGCCAGGTCCTCCAGGCCCATCTGCGAGGGCCCGTCCTGCCCGATCGCGACACCCGCGTGCGAGCCGACCAGGTTGATCCCGGAGCCGCTGATCGAGGCCATGCGCACGAAATCGTGGGCGCGGGTGAAGAACGCCGCGAACGTGGAGGCGTACGGCACCCAGCCGCGCAGCGCCATGCCGACGGCAGTGGCGACGAGCTGCTGTTCGGCGATGTAGCACTCGAAGAATCGGTCGGGGTGCTCCTTGGCGAACACCTCGGTGCGGGTGGAGTCGCCGACCTCGCCGTCCAGGGCGACGACGTCGCCGCGGGCGGTGCCGAGGGCCGCGAGGGCCTTGCCGAAGGCGTCGCGGGTGGCGACCTCGTCGCCCTGCTCGTAGCGCGGCAGTTGGAGCACCTCGGTGGTGGCGGAGCGGAGCACCGCGGCGGCGGGCGGTTCGCCGACCGTGACGTGCAGGTCGCGCCGGCCGCCCAGTTCCTCGATGGCCTCCTCGGGATCGGGCAGCGGCTTGCCGTGGAGTCCTTCGCGGTCCTGCACGGCGGCGACGCCCTTGCCCTTGAGGGTGCGGGCGAGGATCACCGTGGGCGCCCCGGACGTCGACACAGCCTCGCCGTAGGCCCGGTCGATCGCGTCGACGTCGTGCCCGTCGACCTCGACGGTGTGCCAGTCGAAGGCCCGGAAGCGGCGGGCGTAGGCGTCCAGGTCGTGGCCGTGCCGGGTCGGGCCGCGCTGGCCGAGCCGGTTGACGTCCACGATCGCGATCAGGTTGTCCAGGTGCTCGTGCCCGGCGTGTTCGGCGGCCTCCCACACCGAGCCCTCGGCCAGCTCGCTGTCCCCGCACAGCACCCACACGCGGTGGCCGGAGCGGTCCAGCCGTTTCCCGGCGAGCGCGATGCCGACGCCGACCGGCAGGCCCTGGCCCAGCGAGCCGGTGGCGGTCTCCACCCACGGGACCCGGCGCGGCGTGGGGTGCCCTTCGAGGCGGCTGCCGAGCTTGCGGAAGGTGAGCAGCTCGCCGTCGTCGATGACACCGGCCGCCTTGAAGGCGGAGTACAGCAGGGGCGAGGCGTGCCCCTTGGAGAGGACGAAGCGGTCGTTGGCGGGATGCTCGGGGCGCTCGAAGTCGTAGCGCAGATGGTGCGCGAGCAGGACGGCCATCAGGTCGGCGGCGGACATCGAGGAGGTCGGGTGCCCGGAGCCGGCCGCGGCGGCGGCCCGTACGCTGTCGACGCGCAACTGCTGCCCGAGTTCGGCGAGTTCGGCGGTATTCATGGGTCTCCTTCTGCTGCGCCCGGGAGTTCGGGTGTCTCGCGGGGGCTGGGGGCTAGGGGAGAGGGGACGGCCCGGGGTCGGGCCGGTCCGCGGCGGGTTCGCTCACGCCGGGCGGCACGCCCGGTACGCGTGCCAGTTCCGGGGAGGCCGACTCCAGCGGCACCGACCAGGAGCGGACGAGGCCCAACTGGACGCCCTGGCGCGGGAGTACGGCGTCCAGGAGCCAGTCGGCGGCGACCCGGATGCGGTTTCCGGGCAGCGCGGCCAGGTGGTAGCCGCGGGTGACCGCGCCGGCCGGCGGGCCGGACAGCGGGATACCGAAGGGGTTGGCGGCGGCCTGGACACCGCCGAGGTCGACGGCGAAGCCGAGGTCACGGTGGCGGTAGGCGCGCGGGCGACGGCCGAGGCCGAGCGAGGCGGCCACGTTCTCGCCGGCGACCTTGCCCTGCCGCCAGGCGTGCTGGGCGGTCATGGAGGTGAAGCTGCCGGGCTGCGCCAGATCGGGCACGGCGGCCGCGTCGCCACAGGCGAACACGTCGGGGCGGCCCGGCATCCGGAGGTGGGGGTCCACGATCAGCCGGCCCTGCTCCAGGGGCTGCCCGACCGCCTCGACCAGTGGGTCGGGGCGGACCCCGACGCACCAGACCAGGGTCCGCGTGGCCACGAACTCACCGTCGGTGAGCAGCACGCCGTCGCGCGTGGCCTCCTTCACCGAGGTTCCCGTCCGTACCTCGACGCCGCGCTCGCGCAGCACCCGGTCGGCCGTCCGGGACAGGTGCTCGTCGAGCTCGGGCAGGACCCGGGGCGCGACGTCGAGCAGGATCCAGCGCGGCCGCCGGGAGCCGGGCAGCTGCCGGCGCACGAGGCTGTCGGTGAGCAACTGCAGCTGTGCGGCCACCTCGGTGCCGGTGTAGCCGGCCCCGACCACGACGAAGGTGCACCGTGCGGCGCGGGTATCCGGGTCGTCGGTGGCGACGGCGAGTTCCACCTGGCGGGTGACGTGGTCACGCAGGTACAGCGCCTCGGGCAGCCCGCGGAAACCGTGGGCCTGCTCGGCGACGCCGGGGATGGGCAGCAGCTTGTTGACACTGCCCACCGCCAGGACGAGCCGCTCGTAGCCGAGGGTCGCGCGGCCGCCCTCGGGGTCGGTGTAGGAGACGGTGCAACCGTCCAGGTCGATGCCGTCGGCCTCGCCGAGCACCAGGCGCACACCGTGCAGGGTGCCGGGCAGCGAGACGGTGACCCTGCGGGCCTCCAGGACTCCGGAGGCGACCTGGGGCAGCAGGGGCATATACAGGAAGTAGTCGGTCGGGTTGAGCAGGGTGATGCGGGCACGGCCCCGGGCCAGCCGGGCGAGGGTGCGGGCGGCCCGGTACCCGGCGAAACCGGCGCCGACGATCACGACGCGGGGTCGACTCACGGTGTGCCTCCGGCGGTGTGGCTCCTTGGAGGCTTTCCGCGTAACCGGGCCCGGGGCACCCAAACGCCGCCGGCCTCACCCGGACGCCGGTCGGGGCCCCTCCCGGTCGGCGTTCCGGTCGGCTTTCGGGTCGAAGGCCCCAGTCGGCGTTCCGGTCGGCGTAGCCGGGGTCAGGCCCGGTGGTGCGGGCCCTCGTGGTCGAGGGGCGGGCGGGGCGGGGCCTCGGAGGGCATCGGCGGGTAGGGCAGGCCGAGTCCGCCGGGCGGGCCGGGCGGTGGGGTGCCGCCGACCACGCGGCCAGGGGCGAGGGCGTGCGGGTGCTTCGGGCGGGCGGCGCCGCGCAGGACGAAGGCGATCACGCCCAGGATCGCCGCCGTGATCAGCGCGGCGGCCCAGCCGGGCAGGCCGGCCGCCAGGCCGAGACCCAGGGCGAGCGCGAGCGCGCCGCCCGCGTACAGGGCGACGGCGCCGGAGGCGGCGTAGAGCATGGCCGTGCGGCGCTGCTTGCGGGTCTGCTCGCGCAGCTCGTCGCGCACCGTCTCGCGTGCCACCTGTGCCAGCTCCTCGACCAGGTGCTTGTCCAGGTGTTCCAGGTGATCCATACGGTCCATGAGGTGCGGGTACCCGCTGGACAAGAGGTGTAACGGCACGGGCCACAGCCATGGCCTGTGCAGGCCCGGCCGTCCCAACTAGGCTCGTCCGCATGGAGATTCTGGGCGCCTCGCTGCGCATCTGCGTCGACGACCTCGACACCGCGGTCCCCTTCTACGAGCGTCTCGCGGGCGGCAGAGCGCTGCGGTTCGAACGCGGCGGTGTGCAGGTCGCCGCGATCGGGTCCTTCCTCCTGATGAGCGGTCCCGAGGCCGAGCTGGAGGTGCTGCGCAAGGTGGCGGCGACGATCGCCGTGAAGGACGTGGAGGAGGCCCACCGGCTGCTCACGGATCTCGGTGCCCGGATCATCGCGGGACCGTTGCCGACCCCGGTGGGCCGGAACCTGGTCGCGATGCATCCGGACGGCTCGGTGTTCGAGTACGTGGACCACGGGAGCTGAGCCGGCCGGCCGCTCAGGGGGTGTCCGGTCGCATCCGGAAGTCGTAGCGCGCGGGCAGGGGCTCGTCGGTGAGGCGGGCCCACAGCCGGCCGATCGCGTCCGCGCCCTCACGCAGATCCTCCACCTCGAACCCGTCCTCGAAGACGGCCCGGGCCTCGGCGCGCCGTCCCTCCGCGAGGAGCAGTTCGGCCTCCAGCAGCCGGAACCTGCCGCGCAGGCGGACGGCGGGCCGCAGCCGCTCCCACGCGGCGCGGGCCTGAGCCGTCCGCCGGACCCGCAGCAGCGCCTGGAGCGTCTCGCCGCCGAGCGCGGCCACGGCGGCCGTCCAGGCCTCGCCGTCGTCGCGGCGCTCGCGGCACAGGTCGTCGAAGGCCTCCGCGTACCGTTCGGCGGCCCGCTCGTGGTGGCCGGACTCCTGGTCGGCCACGGCCAGGCAGCGCAGCAACGGCCACAGGGACGGCGCGAGCTGCAGCGCCCGCTCCCAGCTGCGGACCGCTTGGGCGCGGTCGCCCGCGTGCCACTGGGCGACGCCGAGGTGGTACTCGGTGTGCGGGGTGGCGGGCGCGGTCTCCAGCATGTCCCGCCAGTGCGGGGCGACGAGGGTCTGGCCGGGCGGGCGGACCCGGCGCGGCTCCGGCAGGCAGCCGGTGCGCAGCAGTTCCAGCCAGGGCGCCTCCGCCTCTCCGAGGGTGGACTCGGGGAACGGCGTGCCGGGCAGCTTCCGGTCGGCGCGCAGTACTTCGAGTGCGCCCCAGCCGGAGCCGACGGCCAGGACCTCGCCGGGTTCGGTGTCGGCGCAGGGCTTCCAGGCCGCGTACGCCTCCTCGACGCGGGTGCGCGCCAGGACGGCCGCGAGCCGTTCCTCGGCGCCCCGGACGACCGGCGTCCACTCTCCGTCACGGGGTGCGTCCAGCGGCCCGTACGCCTCCAGCCAGGACACCTCGCTCTCCGGCTCCAGCCGGACGTGCTCCAGCTGGGTGCGGGCGAGGCCCGCCTGGATCTCGCAGTAGCCGCCGGTGCCCGGCTCGGTGAGCCACTGCTGCCAGCGCCGGCCGCCGGGACCGCTTCCCCACACGAACAGCTTGCGGCCGCGCAGCACGTCGGTGGAGGTCTGCACGAGGCCGTGCCCGTCCGCGTCCAGCGCGGCGATCCAGCGGCGCCGGCCGTCGGGGACCTCGTAGAAGTAGTCGGCGGCGTAGGGGCTGTTGAGCGGGTGGGTGCGGTCGATGCCGTCGTGCGAGGGGACGGGTACCCGGCGCAGGCGGCGCTCGTAGCCGAAATGCCAGGCCTCCTCGGCCGGGGCGAGGATCCGGCTGTCCTCAGGCACCGCGATGTTGGACCACCAGTAGGTGGGCACCGGGTGCTCGTGCGGGTTGCGGATGCGGATGCCGACGTGGAGGAAGTCGGAGCCTTCAGGGAGCCACAGGTCGACCTGGAAGGGCAGGTCGCGCAGCCGCTCCCACTCCCACAGGCGCAGCATCTCGCCGCCGTCCGGGGCGGGGACGCGGGCGGCGTGCAGCGGTGCGCAGGACAGGGTGGTGTGCCCGGTGGCGCCGATGTTCCATTCGATGCCGCCGGAGTACCAGGCGCCGTTGAGGGCGAAGTTGGCGGGCTGGAACACCGGGTTGCGGTAGAGGAGTTCGCGTCCGGTGGGCAGGTGGACCAGGGAGGCGATGCGGCCGCCGAGGCCAGGCAGGACGGTGGCGCGCAGCCGGTCGTTCTCGATCACCAGGGCGTCGAGGGCGCGGGGCTCGCGGTCTCTGCCGTACCCGTCCCGCACCCGCACCGGCAGCAGGCTGTGCAGCGGCTCGTGACCGAGCTGCCGCGCCTCCCCCACCCTCGGCTTCGCTCGAGCGGGGGCACCCCCACCCTGGGGCAGGTCGTCGCGCTCCCGCTCGTCGACGCGGTGCACCTCGTCGAGCGGGCGGAGCGGGGGCAGGGGGTTGTCGGGGCCCAACTGCGCGGCGGGCAGGGTCAGTACCTCACGTCGGATCCTCGTCACGATGACCATGGAACCCGCCGCGCCGGGAGTCGGCCAGGGGCGCTGCTGGTCAGGATTGCGCAAAGGCGTCCACGACCACGTCGGCGAGCAGCGCGCCGGCGGTGCCGGCCGGGTCGAGGTCGGGGTCGTAGATGGTGACGTTGAACCCGACGCAGCGCTCCGAGGCGAGCAACGGGCGCAGCAGCTCGACCAGTTCGGCGGGGTGCAGGCCGTCCGGGTCGGGGCTGTCGACCGCGGGCATGACGGAGGGGTCGAGGACGTCGGCGTCCAGGTGCACCCAGAAGCCGTCGATCCCGGGCACCTCGAAGGTCTGTGCGGTGGCGCGGGCGAGGGCGTCGGCGCCCCGTTCGCGGATGTCCCCGACGGTGACCACGGGCATCTTCAGCGCGGCGAGTTCGGCCCGGTCCTCCTCGAAGCAGTCGCGGATGCCGAAGAACCGTACGTCCTCGTCGCGCAGGTAGGGCCAAAGCCCCTCCAGGTCGGTCAGGTCGCGCTGACCGCGCCCGGTGGCCAGCGCGACCTCCTCGCCGCCCGCCGCGCCGATCCGGTCGGAGTTGCCCACATGGCGGAAGTCGTGCGAGGCATCGATCACGGCCAGCCCGTACCGGCCGAGGCGGCGCAGGGCGAGCGAGGCTCCGAGCTGGATGGAACAGTCGCCGCCGAGGACGACGGGGAAGTCACCGGCGCGGACGTGGTGTTCGATGCGGTCGGCGAGTTTGACGGTGTAGGCGGCTAGGGCGGCGGCGTTGAAGACGCCGTCACCCTCCTGCCAGTCGCCCAGGTCGTAGCGCGGGGGTACGACCACTCCGCCCTCCCTTGCCTGCAGCCGCTGCAGGATGCGCTGCTCGCGCAGGGCGCCGGCCAGCTTGTAGCAGCCGGGCACGGTGCCCGGGGCGGGCGGGCGCAGGCCCAGGTTGGAGGGGGCGTCGAGGACAACGAGAGTGCGCATGCCGTCCATCCTCAACGAAGAAACGATCAGCCGGAAGGACCGGGAACGATCAGCCGCCGGGGCGCATCTCCGCGGTCAGCGCCCAGCGTTCGTGGTCCCGCCAGGCCCCGTCGATGAAGATCATGGCGGG
Organism: Streptomyces sp. NPDC020362; assembly: GCF_040642095.1. NCBI lineage: Bacteria > Bacillati > Actinomycetota > Actinomycetes > Kitasatosporales > Streptomycetaceae > Streptomyces > Streptomyces sp. NPDC020362. The sequence goes on along the minus strand of NZ_JBFAET010000056.1, from coordinate 7,857 downwards.
CGAGAAGCCCTCAAGGCGGAAGCCGGCGCCCCGCGCGATCGCGACGGAGGGGGCGTTGTCGGGCTGTGCGTTGATCTCCAGCCGGTGCAGCCCGAGCGGCCCGAACGCGTAGTCGATCACCAGCTCCAGGCCCTCGCGCATCAGCCCCCGGCCGGCCGCGTGCACGAAGGCGCCGTAGCCGAGCGCACCGCACTGGAAGCCGCCCCGGACGATGTTGTTGATGTTGATGAAGCCGGCGATCTCCCCGGAGTCCTTCTCGCACACGAGGAACCCGGCCTTGGCCGGATCCTCGATCAGCGGCCCGGCGTAGGCGGCGTAGCCCTCGTCGGTGTCGGGCGGGAAGAGCCACGGCCGGTGCAGGTCCTTGCTCTCCCTGGCCCGGGCGGTGAACTCGGGACCGTCCTCGAGGGTGAAGGGGCGGATTCCCACGCGGGGGCCTTCGGCAAGGTAGCGCGATGCGGTGGTCGGCATCCCGCCAGCCTACGCGTCACCGGTCCCGGCGCCTGACGGCGTACGCCCCGCACAGCGCCCCGATGAGGCCGGTGGCGAGCAACGCCGTCCACAGGGGCATGGTGACCTCGGGGCCGAGCAGCCGGATCCGGGTGGCACCGGTGTTCTCGAAGACGAGGATCAGCGCGAGGACGGCGAGCGCGTGGACGGTGATCCGGGCGGGAGCGGTCAGCCCGCCCCTGCCGCCGGTGGCGGTGTCGCCGTCCGAGGTCTTCGGGCTCATGCGACCAGGCTGGGGCCCGGGACCCCGGCCTGCACGGCGGGCGGCGCCCTCCGGGTGACTCAGCCGCCGGCCATCGGCAGCTCCAGCACCCCCGTGTCCCCCAGCGCGCTGACCACGGTGACCGGCTTGATCCCCCGGTTGCCGTAGTAGGCGTCGTCGCTCGCCGCGATCACGAACCGCAGCCGGTGCCCCCGTGCACACCGGTGCACGATGCCCGGCAGGGTCACCGTGAAGCTGCGGGTCACGTCGGGTACGCGGACCGGCGCGACCAGCCGGTGCACCAGCGTCGCGGTGCCGTCGGGCGCGACGTCGTACAGCTTGGCGAACAGGACGAGCTTGTCGGCCGCGTCGCCGGAGTCCTGCGTCCGCTCGGCCTGCGGCGAGACGACCTTGAGCGTGGCCCGGGGTGCGCCGACGATGTCGGTGGTGCGGGTGAGCGGCGCGCTGGTCCAGCCCAGGAAGGTGCCGTCCGTGTCGTGCGGCGCCGGGTCCGGCAGGCCGAGGAGCCCGGTGAGGGAGCTCTCCGAATGGCTCGTGGGGTACAGCCGGTTGGTGTAGGTGCGGCTGCCCCGGGCGACCTTCCTGCGGTTGTCGACGAGCTTGCCGTCGCCGGAGAGGTAGAGCTTCTCGGTGAGGGCGGGAAGCCGGTCGGCCGTGGCGTAGGTGCGGTCGGGGCCGGCGATCCAGTCGCGGTAGTAGGCGAAGGCCGGTCCGGTGTCCGCGCCCTTTCGCCCGCGGAGGTAGCGGTCGAACCAGGCGAGGATCCGCTTGCCGACGTAGCTCGTCCCCAGGTTGTCCCGGGCGAGGTCGAGTTCGCCGGCCGCCGGGTCGGCCATGCCGCCGCTGTGACCCCAGGACTGCCAGATCATCCGGGTGGTGGTGCCCTGGGCTCTCAGCGTCTTGTACGTCGCCGTCGCCTCGTTGAGGTTGAAGAGCGTGTCGGCCTGGCCCTGGACCAGCAGGGTCGGCGCCTTGACCCGGTTCAGATAGGAGACCGGGGAGACGCTGTGGGCGTAGGCGAGCAACCGGGCGGTGGCGTCGGCCGGGTAGCTGCCGGAGTTGAGCGTGCGGACCATGGCGCAGGCCTGGCTGACGAAGTGGAGGCAGGCGAGGGAGTTGATCCGGGACGGGTCGAGGCCCGGCACGGCCAGTGGCTGGCTCTCGCCGATGAGGTAGAAGCCGTTGGTCCACTGCCACTTGAAGGCGCCCGGGACGGTTCCGGGGATGTTGTCCGGGTCCAGCGAGTAGGCCAGGTCGTTCCAGGTGATCATGGGGACGATCGCGTCGACGCGGTGGTCGACGGCGGCCGTCGCCAGCTGGATCGCGCCTCCGTAGGAACCGCCGATCATGCCGACGCGCGGGTCACCGGTGGCGTCCAGGGTGACGAAGTCGGCCCTGGTCCCGTCGTCGGCGGTCCGCCGTCCGCCCAGGAAGTCGATGAGCCGGGAGGCGGCCGTGCCGTCGACGGCCGGGTCGTCGAGCGAGATGAGGCAGCCGGAGCGGCCGAAGCCGAGTCCGGAGTAGACGAGGGAGACGTATCCGCGCTCGGCCAAGGTCTTGCCGATGGCGCCGGCCCCGCCGTCGGACTTGCTCCCGCCGAAGCCGTTCGTGGCGAGCACGGCGGGTGCCGGGTGGGAGCCGTCCACGCCCGCGGGGCGGTAGAGGTCGGCGTCCACCGTGCAGGTGCGACCGCCCGCACGGACGGTGAACTTCAGTGCGGTGACGGTGTACTGGCCGGTCGAGGCCACGGGAGCGGTGAGTGCGAGGGGTGCGGCGAGTGCGGCACCCAGGGCGAGGGCGAGCGGGGCCCGGAATCGGGGCACGCGTCGGGACACGGAGACCTCCACACTGAGGCAACGCCGATACCGGCCGGTAGGTAGCGGCCGGTCATCATGGTGTGACACGTGTCAGATCATGGTCAATCGCTGTAGAGGGGGATTCTTGACAGCGATTCAGTAGCGCGGCTCAGCGCAGGGCGGGCTCGTCCAGGGTCAACGTGCCCGCGTCCGCGTCGAGTTCGGCCGCGACCCCCAAGGGAAGGGTCAACGCTCCCTCGCAGTGCCCAAATCCGAACTCCTCTACGACGGGGACACCGAGATCACCCAGTCGGTCGGCGAGCAGGGGCCGCACCCGGTCGTAGGGGTCGCACTTCTCCCAGGAGCCGAGCAGCACCCCGTGCACCCCCTCCAGCCAGCCCGTGCGCAGGAGCTGGGTGAGGAAGCGGTCCAGCCGGTACGTCTCCTCGCCCACGTCCTCCAGGCACAGCAGTCCGCCGCGCGCCGAGGGCCGGGCGTGCGGGACGCCGCGCTCCGCGGCGAGCAGACTGAGACAGCCGCCCAGGGTGACGCCGCGGGCCCGCCCGGAGACCAGGTCCCTGCCGCCGGAGGCGATGGTGAGCACGGCCTCCGGGGTGAAGAGCGTGGCCCGCAGGTGCTCCTGTGCCCGTCCGTTCTTGACGAAGTCGATGCCGGCCGCCATCGGCCCGTACAGGGTGGCGAGCCCCAGGCGGGTGGCGAAGGCCTCGTGCAGGACGGTGATGTCGCTGAAGCCGACGAACACCTTCGGCCCGGCCGCGCGCATCGCCTCCCAGTCGAGCAGGTCGATCATCCGCTGCACGCCGTAGCCGCCGCGGGCGCACAGCACCGCGTCCACCGTCGGATCGCACCAGGCGTTCTGGAGGTCGGCGGCCCGGTCGGCATCCGTGCCCGCCAGGTAGGCGAACTCCCCGTGCCGGTCCAGTACATGGGGTGCGACCACGGGGTCGAGGTCCCAGCCGCGCAGCAGGTCGAGCCCAGCCTGCAGCCGGTCCTCGGGCACCACCCCGCTGGGGGCGACGACGGCCACCCGGGCGCCTGGGGCCAGGCGGGCGGGCCGCACGAGTTCCTTCACGTGTCCAGCTCCAGTTCGGGGACGGCGGGCGTCGGGCTGAGCCCGAACACCTGCACGTACAGGGACAGTTCCGCCTCCAGGGCACGGACCAGGGTTTCGGCCCGCCTGAACCCGTGCCCCTCCCCCGCGAAGGTGAGGTAGGCGTGCGGAACGCCGCGGTCCCGGACGCGGGCGAGGAAGCGTGTGCACTGGGCGGGCGGGCAGATCACGTCGTCCAGGCCCTGGAGCAGCAGGAAGGGCGCGTCGAGCCGGTCCGCGTGCGCGCTGGGCGAGCGCTCGGCGTACCGGGCCGGCACCTCGGCGAGCGGGCCGATCAGCGACTCCAGGTAGCGCGATTCGAAGTCGTGGGTCTCCCCCGGGCCCCAGGTGGCGAGGTCGAGGACCGGATAGCTGATCGTGCCGCAGGCGTAGACGTCGGTGGTGGTCAGCGAGGCGGCGGTGGTCCAGCCACCCGCGCTGCCGCCGCGGATCGCGAGCCGGCCGCGGTCGGCGGTGCCCTCCTCCGCGAGGGCGAGCGCGACGGCCGCGCAGTCCTCGACGTCGACCACGCCCCACTGCTCGCGCAGCCGCTCGCGGTAGGCGCGGCCGTACCCGGTGGAGCCGCCGTAGTTGACCTCGGCGACGCCGATGCCGCGCGAGGTGAAGTAGGCGATCGCCAGGTCCAGCACGAGCGGCACCCGGCTGGTGGGGCCGCCGTGCGCCCAGATGACGTAGGGCGGCAGTTCGCCGTCGGGGGCGGCACGTTCGGGGTGGTGCGGCGGGTAGACGTGGGCGTGGACCTCCCGCCCGGCGGGTCCGGTGAAGGTGCGGATCTGCGGCTCGGGGTAGTAGGCCGGGTCGACGGGATCCCGGTGCCGGGCACCGATCGCCCGGGCGCGCCCGCTTCGGATGTCCAGCTCGACCACTTCGTACGCGGTCCGGGGGCTGGCGCCGACCGCGACGATCCGCGAACCGTGTGCCGCGAGGGCGGGCGCGAACTCGGTCCACGGTCCGGCGGCGTCGACGACCTCGCCGGATTCCGGATCCAGTATCCCCAGCACGGTCGACCCGCGACCGTGCACGACCGCGATCGGCCCGCCCGCCAGCGGTGCGAACCAGCGCAGCCCCAGCTTCCACAGCGGCCCGGCGAACTCCTCCTCGCGCGGGCACAGCGGGGTGCCGTCCCGGTACAGGTTCCACCAGCCGCTGCGGTCGCTCGCGTACAGCAGACGGCCGTCCGCGGACCACTCCGCCTGTGCGACGGCCTCCCGGGGGCCGCCCGCGACCGTCGTGACCAGGTGCAGGAGACCGTCCTCGCCGATGTCACCGACGAGCAGTTCCGTGCCGTCCCACGGCATCCGGGGATGGTCCCAGGCGAGCCAGGCGGCCCGGCGGCCGTCGGGCGAGAGCCGGGGGCCGGTGACGAACCGGTGCCGGTCGTCGGTGAGTTCGCGCACGGCGCCCCGGTCGCCGGCGGCCGAGCCGTCCAGCGGTACGGCCGCCAGGACGCGCCGGACGTCGCCGGGGCCCTCGCCGGTGAACTCCTCCAGGACGCACCACACTTCACCGCGGGCGAGGTCCACCTGCGGGTCCGCCCAGCGCAGTCCGCCGCCCACCGGCGACAGGGGGGTCAGCGGGTGCGGCTCGCCGCCGGGCTCGTACCGGTACAGCCGCTGGTCGGCGAAGTGCGCGAACACGACCAGCGGGCCGCCGTCCAGCTCCACCCCGCACCAGGGCCGGCCACCGTACTCGATGACCCGGCTGCGCACGTCCCACGGTGCGGGCAGCACCGTCTCCTCGCCGCCGTCCGCCCGGCGCCGCACCAGCGCCCGGCGCCCGCCCTCCACGGGCCGGGGCCCGGTCCACCAGACCTCGTCCCCTACGAACCCCACCCACTCCGGCATCCCGTCGTGCGCGGCGGTCAGCGCCGCGTCGATGGGCGAGGGCCAGGAACCGTACGCCGACCTCAGCACCGCGTCCCCCTTCTCCTAGGCCGTCCGCAGGAAGCGGTCGAGGACCCGGACGCCGAAGTGCAGCGCCTCGACGGGCACCCGCTCGTCGACGCCGTGGAACAGCGCCTGGTAGTCGAAGCCCTCGGGGAGCTTCAGCGGCGCGAAGCCGTAGCCGGTGATGCCCAGCCGCGAGAACTGCTTGGCGTCGGTGCCGCCCGACATGCAGTACGGCACCACGTGCCCCTCCGGCGCAAACTCCTCGACGGCGGCGCGCATCGCGGCGAAGGCCGGTGACTCCACGGGCGCCTCCAGAGCGACCTCACGGTGGTGGAACTCCCAGTCCACGTCCGGCCCGGTGAGCCGGTCGAGGGTGGCGCAGAACTCCTCCTCGCCGCCCGCCAGATAGCGCCCGTCCACGAAGGCGACCGCCTCGCCGGGAATGACGTTGACCTTGTAACCGGCTTCCAGCATGGTCGGGTTGGCGCTGTTGCGCAGGGTCGACTCGACCAGGTGTGCGGCCGGGCCGAGTTTCTCCAGGAGGCGGTCCGGCGCCCTGAAGTCGGCGTCGACACCGTAGACGGCGGCGAGCGCGCCGAGGGCGGCCCGTACGGTCGGGGTGAGCCTGAGCGGCCACTCGTACGCGCCGATGCGGGCGACGGCAGCGGCGAGCCGGGTCACCGCGTTGTCCGGGTTCACCTTGGAGCCGTGCCCGGCCCGGCCGCGTGCGGTGAGCTTCAGCCAGCCGGTGCCGCGCTCCCCCGCGGCGATCGGGTAGATCTGCCGTCCGGCACCGTCGTGGAAGGTGAACGCACCGCATTCGCTGATGCCCTCGGTGCAGCCCTCGAACAGCTCCGGATGCCGGTCGGCGAGGAAACCGGAGCCGTCCTCGGCGCTGGCCTCCTCGTCGGCGGTGAACGCGATGACGAGGTCACGGCGGGGTCTGACGCCCTGCCGCGCCCAGGCCCGGACGACCGCCAGGATCATCGCGTCCATGTTCTTCATGTCGACGGCGCCCCGCCCCCACACCACGCCGTCGCGGATCTCGCCCGAGAACGGGTGCACGCTCCAGTCGGCGGCCTCGGCCGGCACCACGTCGAGGTGGCCGTGCACGAGCAGCGCGCGGGCGGACGGGTCGGTGCCCTCGATGCGGGCGACGACGTTGGTCCGCCCCGGCGTCCGCTCCAGCAGCACCGGCTCCAGCCCCGCCCCCGCGAGCCGTTCGGCCGCGTACTCGGCGGCGGGCCGCTCCCGGCAGTCGCCGCCGCCCCGGTTGGTCGTGTCGATCCGGATCAGATCGGAGGTGAACCCGACCACCTCGTCCAGGGCCAGCTCGTCAGCCATACTGCTCCTCCACCGCGGCCGAGACGATCGTGGTGACCGCCTTGAAGGTACGGATCCCGTCGTACATGGTGTCGCTGGTGTACGCCACCTTCCGCTCGCCGATGCGGGCGACACCGGGCACGACCGTCGCGGCCATCGCCAGGTGCTCGGCGTCGACCTCGACGGCGACGGTGAACGGTCCGCCGTGCACGGGCTCGTGACGAACCGCCAGCCGTGCGGCCTCCTTGGCCGCGGCGCGGATGCCGGCGGCGGTCCGGGCGGGGGTGCGGCACACCGCGGCGTAGCGCGACACATGGTCCTTGACCGCGACCTTCAGCGCTCCGGGCGCGTACCCGAGGGCGTCCTCGCAGGCCACGTCGTCGCCGGTGACGAGCACGACGGGGACGCCGTACTCGGCGACCACGTGCGCGTTGAGCAGGCCCTCGCTGGCACGGACGTCGTTCACCCATACCCCGGTGATCTGGTTCGCGAGGTAGGTGTGCGAGAGGACGCCCTCCATGCCGGCGCCGGCGTGGTAGCCGACGAAGGCGATGCCGTCCACGTCGCCGTGCTGGACGCCCTCCACCATGGACAGCGCCTTGTGCCGGCCGGTGAGCATCTCGACCCGCTCGTCGAGCCGCTCCAGGAGCAGATTGCGCATGGTCCAGTGGGCCTCGTTGACGAGCACCTCGTCGGCGCCGCCGTCGAAGAAGCCCTCGACGGCGGCGTTGACGTCCGAGGTGAACATCGAACGGCAGCGCTCCCACTGCGGAGTCCCCGGCAGCACGTCGGCCGGCCAGGTGACGCCGGTGGCGCCCTCCATGTCCGCACTGATGAGGATCTTCATGCTGCGTCACGTTACGCGCCGGGGCCGGGACAGGCTACGACCGCACGCTGCCCGCTTCGCCGGTCCCGTCCGGCGGCCAGCCCCGCCGGCCGGGCACGGGCCCGCCGGGCGGGAACGGGTCCGGCAGCAGACCCGCG
>NZ_JBFAET010000055.1:0-48984 GCF_040642095.1 Streptomyces sp. NPDC020362 | reverse complement strand
GGCCCCCAGCAGCGTCGCTGGGGGCCTCCTGCGTGTGCGCGTGCAGGCGCGGGTGCGCTCACTGGATCTTCAGCGCGGCCGCCATCGTGGTCAGCTGGTCGAAGGGGGCCGTGCCGGCCACCACCGTCGTGGAGCCGGGGGTGCCCTCCAGCACCAGGGCGTCGTAGCGGCCGCCGGTGTAGCGGGTCCACATGCGGTCGCCGATCTTCTCGGTCCGCTTCGTCGCCGAGGCGCCCTGGCTGGCCTGGTCGATGAAGTCGGCGCGCTTCTGAGTCGACTGCTCGACCTGCACGTACTGACCGCCGGGGGCCTGGAAGCCGAGGTGCCAGCGGTCGGAGTCCTCGCCCTGGTAGCGCACCGAGGTCGCCTTCCAGGCCGCGGGCAGCCCCTCCGGAGCGGCCACCGGGTAGCTCGCCGCGCGGCGGGCCGTCGACAGCTCGACCCGGTAGTCGACCCGCTTGAGGTCGGGAGCGTGATCGCTGTGCGGCACGAGGAGATAGATGAACCCCGCCGCCAGCCCGATGAGGGCCAGGGAGAGGATCATGTCCCGGACCGTCTTCTGCTTGCCGTTCGAACCTGCCACGCCCTCTATCGTCGCAGGTGCCCGGAGCGCTCATACGTGGGGTCCCCTGCTCATTTTGTCTGCCTAACGATAGAGTCGGAACCACACCCTCATCCGGCCGTCGTCGTATCAGAAAGGTGCGCTCCGATGACCGAACATCATCATCTGCCGTCCGAGCTGGACGTCCCCTCCGAGGCGCCCGACCGTAACCTCGCCCTGGAGCTCGTCCGGGTGACCGAAGCCGCGGCGATGGCCGCCGGCCGCTGGGTCGGGCGGGGCGACAAGAACGGCGCCGACGGCGCCGCGGTGCGCGCCATGCGGACCCTCGTCTCCACTGTTTCCATGAACGGCGTCGTCGTCATCGGAGAGGGTGAGAAGGACGAGGCGCCGATGCTCTTCAACGGGGAGCGTGTCGGCGACGGCACCGGGCCCGAGGTCGACATCGCGGTCGACCCCATCGACGGCACCACCCTGACGGCCAAGGGCATGCCCAACGCCATCGCCGTCCTGGCGGCCACCGAGCGCGGCGCCATGTTCGACCCGTCCGCCGTGTTCTACATGGACAAGCTGGTCACCGGCCCCGAGGCCGCCGACTTCGTCGACATCAACGCGCCCGTGTCGGTGAACATCCGGCGGATCGCCAAGGCCAAGCGGTCCGCGCCCGAGGACGTCACGGTCGTCATCCTGGACCGGCCCCGGCACGAGGGCATCATCAAGGAGGTCCGTGAGGCCGGCGCGCGCATCAAGCTGATCTCCGACGGCGATGTGGCCGGCTCGATCCTGGCGCTGCGCGAGGGCACCGGCATCGACCTGCTGCTCGGCATCGGCGGCACCCCGGAGGGCATCATCTCGGCCTGTGCCGTGAAGTGCCTCGGCGGCACCATCCAGGGCAAGCTGTGGCCGAAGGACGACGCGGAGCGTGCGCGGGCCATCGACGCCGGGCACGATCTGGACCGGGTGCTGACGACCGAGGACCTGGTGACCGGAGAGAACGTGTTCTTCGTCGCCACCGGTATCACCGACGGTGAGCTGCTGCGCGGGGTCCGGTACCGGTCGGAGACCGCGACCACGGATTCGATCGTGATGCGGTCGAAGTCGGGGACCGTGCGGCGGATCGACTCCGAGCACCGGCTGCGCAAGCTCCGGGCCTACAGCGCGATCGACTTCGACCGGGCCAAGTAGGCCGGGCAGCGCCTGATCAGAGGGAGCTGCGCGTCTGCCGGCGGGTGCGAGTCCGCCGTGGCTGATCGCGCGGTTCCCCGCGACCCCGTTCGGGGATGCGCCCTCTGTGCGGAGAGGGTGCATCCCCTGTTTTCCTTCCCAACCCGCTGTACGGCCCTAACCCGCTATGCGGTTGGCCGTCGCCCTGGTCGCCTTCTTCAGTTCCATCTCGCGCCTGCGGCGCCTCGCCAGCACCACGCGGCGTTCCGCCGCGGTGAGGCCGCCCCAGACGCCGTAGGGCTCGGGCTGGAGGAGCGCGTGTTCGCGGCACTCGACCATGACGGGGCAGCGCGCACAGACGCGCTTGGCCGCTTCCTCGCGTGACAGGCGCGCGGCCGTCGGCTCCTTCGACGGGGCGAAGAACAAGCCTGCCTCATCGCGCCGGCACACCGCCTCGGTGTGCCAGGGTGCGTCTTGATCCCTGTCTCGTGCTGGCACCCGCTGGGCCGGAACAGCAGCTACCTGCAGGGACGAATGCGGCGGTTGCAGCACGGTCTACTCCTGACGACGGCTTCGCGAGTGAGCGACGATGCAGCAAGGCCTACCCGCTGTGCGCGAGCCTATGCACTGCGTTTCCAACCGCAGGCGCGTGGCGGCTTGTTCACGCCCCCCGGCGTCGGCCGCGGCCGGCACACAGCCCTCCGGTCACCGGCGGATTCGCGACCGTCAACGGTCCAGGTGTTTGCGCAACTTCCTGTCGACCTTGTCCTGCACACGCTGGATGATGTCCGCGACGAGCTTGCCCCGCTTGGGCCGCGCCTCGACGTTGCCGAGCACGGCCCACCCGTCGACGTAGACGACGGGAGCCTGGGGATCGGCCGAATCCAGTGTGTCCACCTCGAAGTTGCCCAGCACGCCGCCGCCGGTGCCGCGCAGCGACACGTTCTCCGGGACGCGGATCTGGATGTCGCCGAAGACCGAGACGGCCTTGATGACGACCTGCTGGTACTCGAAGATCGCTTCACTGAGGTCGATCTCGACGGTGCCGAAGACCGAGTACGCGTGCAGCCGGCGCCCCGCGCGCCAGCGGCCCCGGCGCACGGCGCTGCTGAGGACGGCCACCACGTTGGCGTCGGCCTGGGCGGGGACGGAGCCGGGTGCGGGCCAGGACGGGACGGGCGTGTAGGCCGGGGCCTGACTCCGGGCGGCGGGCAGGTCCCGGATGAAGACCTCCAGCTCACCGACCGTCTTGGCGCTCAGCACCCCCTCCACGCGCTCGGCGTGCTCGTCGACGGTCAGCCGGCCCTCGGCCAGGGCCTCGTGGAGGATCTCGGCGACACGGTCACGGTCGGCGTCCGAGGCGCGCAACTCGGCCACGTGCGGCGTGCTGTCCTGCGGCTGGGGGTGCTTCTGAAGGTCCACGACAGCAGCGTACCGAAACGCGATAGATCGCGACTAGGGGTACAGGCGGCCCGCGTGTCCGGCGACTGAGCCTTACCTCACAGGATTCCCGTCGGCGGCAGGTTCTACGCTGGTGAGGCCCGCCAGCGTCGGCGGGCGGCCGTCCGTCAGAGTGAGGAATGGGCTGAGATGCCTGAGTTCGCATACACCGATCTGCTCCCCCAGGGTGAGGACACCACCCCGTACCGGCTGGTGACGTCCGAGGGCGTCTCGACCGCGGAGGGGCCCGACGGGCGGACGTTCCTCAAGGTGGAGCCGGAGGCGCTGCGCAAGCTCGCCGCGGAGGCCATCCACGACATCCAGCACTATCTGCGCCCGGCCCACCTGGCGCAGCTGCGCCGCATCATCGACGACCCGGAGGCGTCGGCCAACGACAAGTTCGTGGCCCTCGACCTGCTGAAGAACGCCAACATCGCGGCGGCCGGTGTGCTGCCGATGTGCCAGGACACCGGCACGGCGATCGTCATGGGCAAGCGCGGGCAGAACGTCCTCACCGAAGGCGAGGACGCCGAGCACCTGTCGCACGGCATCTTCGACGCCTACACCAAGCTCAACCTGCGCTACTCGCAGATGGCTCCGCTCACCATGTGGGAGGAGAAGAACACCGGCTCCAACCTGCCGGCGCAGATCGAGCTGTACGCGACCGACGGCGGCGCCTACAAGTTCCTCTTCATGGCCAAGGGCGGCGGCTCGGCCAACAAGTCCTTCCTGTACCAGGAGACGAAGGCCGTCCTGAACGAGGCCTCCATGATGAAGTTCCTGGAGGAGAAGATCCGCTCGCTCGGTACGGCCGCGTGCCCGCCGTACCACCTGGCGATCGTCGTCGGCGGCACCAGCGCCGAGTACGCGCTGAAGACCGCGAAGTACGCCTCCGCGCACTACCTGGACAACGCGCCCACCGAGGGCTCGCCGCTCGGCCACGGCTTCAGGGACAAGAAGCTGGAGGAGAAGGTCTTCGAGCTGACGCAGAAGATCGGCATCGGCGCGCAGTTCGGCGGCAAGTACTTCTGCCACGACGTACGGGTCGTCCGCCTGCCGCGGCACGGTGCGTCCTGCCCGGTCGCCATCGCCGTCTCCTGCTCGGCCGACCGCCAGGCCGTCGCCAAGATCACCGCCGAGGGCGTCTTCCTGGAGCAGCTGGAGACGGACCCGGCGCGCTTCCTGCCGGAGACGACCGACGAGCACCTGGACACCTCCGGCGACGACGTCGTCAGGATCGACCTCAACCAGCCGATGGACACGATCCTCGCCGAGCTGACGAAGTACCCGGTCAAGACCCGTCTGTCGCTGACCGGCCCGCTGGTCGTGGCCCGTGACATCGCGCACGCCAAGATCAAGGAGCGGCTGGACGCGGGCGAGGAGATGCCGCAGTACCTGAAGGACCACCCGGTGTACTACGCGGGCCCCGCCAAGACCCCCGAGGGCTACGCCTCCGGCTCCTTCGGCCCGACCACGGCCGGCCGCATGGACTCCTACGTGGAGCAGTTCCAGGCGGCGGGCGGCTCCAAGGTGATGCTCGCCAAGGGCAACCGCAGCAAGCAGGTCACCGACGCCTGCGGCACCCACGGCGGCTTCTACCTCGGTTCCATCGGCGGACCGGCCGCCCGCCTCGCCCAGGACTGCATCAAGAAGGTCGAGGTCCTGGAGTACGAGGAACTGGGCATGGAGGCGGTCTGGAAGATCGAGGTCGAGGACTTCCCGGCGTTCGTCGTCGTGGACGACAAGGGCAACGACTTCTTCCAGGACCCGGCGCCGCAGCCGACGTTCACCACGATTCCGGTGCGGGGGCCGGGCCTGGCCTGACCCTGTGACGGACGCCCGCCCCCGCTGGACGCGGGGGCGGGCGTCCCGTGCCGGTCACCGGGTCCGCCGCACGGCCCCGGCGAGTCCCGGGTCACGGCGATGCCGCCGGCACCCGTGCGGCCCACAGTCCGGAACAACCCCGCCGCCACGATCGCTGTTACCGGCATGAGCGAATACCGGATCGAGCACGACTCCATGGGCGAGGTGCGTGTCCCCGCCGACGCCAAGTGGCGGGCGCAGACGCAGCGTGCCGTCGAGAACTTCCCCGTCTCGAGCCAGCGCATCGAGCGGGCCCACATCGAGGCGCTGGCGCGGATCAAGGCGGCCGCGGCGAAGGTGAACGCCCGGCTGGGGGTCCTGGACGAGGACGTGGCGAAGGCGATCCAGGACGCGGCCGCGGAGGTCGCGGAGGGGGCGTGGGACGCGCACTTCCCCGTGGACGTGTTCCAGACGGGGTCCGGCACCTCGTCCAACATGAACACCAACGAGGTGATCGCCACCCTCGCCGGTGAGCGGCTCGGCCGGGACGTGCATCCGAACGACCACGTCAACGCCTCCCAGTCGTCCAACGACGTGTTCCCCTCCTCCCTCCACATCGCCGCCACCGCCGCGGTGACCCGCGACCTGATTCCGGCGCTGGAGCACCTCGCCGCCTCCCTCACCCGCAAGTCCGAGGAGTTCGCGGACGTGGTGAAGTCCGGGCGGACGCATCTGATGGACGCGACGCCCGTCACGCTGGGCCAGGAGTTCGGCGGGTACGCCGCCCAGGTGCGCTACGGCGTCGAGCGGCTGCGTGCCTCGCTGCCCCGGCTGGCCGAGCTGCCGCTGGGCGGCACGGCGGTCGGGACCGGGATCAACACGCCGCCCGGGTTCTCCGCCGCGGTGATCGAGGAGGTCGCGCGGGCCACCGGGCTGCCGCTCACCGAGGCCCGCGACCACTTCGAGGCGCAGGGCGCCCGGGACGGGATCGTGGAGACCAGCGGGCAGCTGCGGACCATCGCGGTCGGGCTGACGAAGGTCGCCAACGACCTGCGCTGGATGGCGTCCGGGCCGCGCACCGGGCTCGCCGAGATCCGGCTGCCCGACCTGCAGCCGGGGTCGTCGATCATGCCGGGGAAGGTCAACCCGGTGATCCCGGAGGCCGTGCTCATGGTGGCGGCCCAGGTGATCGGGAACGACGCGACGATCGCCACGGCCGGCGCCTCGGGGAACTTCGAGCTGAACGTGATGCTCCCGGTCATCGCCAAGAACGTGCTGGAGTCGATCCGGCTCCTCGCCAACGTCTCGCGGCTGCTGGCCGACCGGACCGTCGACGGCATCGAGGCCGACCGGGAACGGACCCGCGAGTACGCCGAGTCGTCCCCCTCCGTGGTGACCCCGCTGAACAAGTACATCGGCTACGAGGAGGCCGCGAAGGTCGCCAAGAAGTCCCTGGCGGAGCGGAAGACCATCCGCCAGGTCGTGCTGGAGGGCGGGTACGTGGAGCGCGGCCTGCTCACCCTGGAGCAGCTGGACGAGGCACTGGACGTCCTGCGGATGACCCGTCCGTAGCAGGAATCCCGGCCGTGCCGAACCGTGACGGGCGCCGCAGCGTCGTATGCCTACGACACCTAATATCTGTCCATGGCGGACGACGGAGCGGTGAGGCGAGTGGCAGGTGGACCTGCGACCTACTGGGCCCCCGGGACACAGATCCTGTGGCGGTACCGCGAGAACGCCGGTGAGGGCTTCCACATCGCGCGCCCCGTCACCGTCGTCCGGGACGACAAGGACCTGCTCGCGGTGTGGATGGCGCCCGGCACCGAATGTGTGAAGCCGGTGCTGGCCGACGGGACGCCCGTGCACCTGGAGCCGCTGGAGACCCGCTACACCAAGCCACGCACGGTGCAGCGGGACCGGTGGTTCGGCACGGGCGTGCTGAAGCTGGCCCGGCCCGGCGAGCCCTGGTCGGTATGGCTGTTCTGGGATCCGGGCTGGCGGTTCAAGAACTGGTACGTCAACCTCGAACGACCGCTAGCCCGTTGGGCGGGCGGAGTGGACTCCGTGGACCACTTCCTGGACATCTCCGTCAACCCGGACCGCAGTTGGCACTGGCGGGACGAGGACGAGTTCGCACAGGCCCAGCGGGACGGGCTGATGGACGCCCGGACGGCCGAGCAGGTGCAGGCGGCCGGGCGGGCCGCGGTGGCGGCCGTCGACGCCTGGGGCCCGCCGTTCGGGGACGGCTGGCAGCACTGGCGCCCGGATCCGTCCTGGACGGTACCGTCTCTCCCCGAGGACTGGGACCGTACGCCCGCGCACGTGTCCTCATGAGACCCTTGATGCGCCCCCGGTGCACAACCGTAGGATCGTCCTCCGCAAGGGTGCATCAGTGCAACTTCCGGAACATGCGCAGGGCTTGACCGAACGTCACCGAGGGGCGGCAGGACGTGAGCGAGGGATACGAGGGCAACACCACCGCGAACCGGACAGGGTTCGCCGGTGGCACAGGAACAACCTCTGACCACGCGGGAATTCCGTTCCTGGGGCACGTATTCCGGGTATCGGGATTTCGGCGGGACCATCTGCGCGCCCGGCGCGCAGCCCCGGACGGACGGATGCGACACGCGTGACGGAGCAGCCCACCTCCTTCGAACGCCCCCAGCCGGGCGTCGACCCCGCGGAGGCCCGCGGGGCGCTCCTGCGTACCCCGAAGCCGCTCGGCAACCCGGCCTTACCGGCCCAGGCCCGGGCCGACGGGACGCCGTCGGGCCCGGCGACCAACATGCCCTGCGGCAAGGGGAACAAGAGGAAGGAGCCCCCAGTCGACGGCCCCGAACACTCCCAGCCCGCCACCGCCGAGCCCGACACCCATCGGCCGCGCCCCGCGCCGGAGGGCATTCCGCCACAGCCGGGCAGCGAGGAGGAGAAGGCACCGGGCGGCCAGGAGCGCCGTACCGGGCGCGGACTGCCGCCGGGACGGCCGATGCCGATGCGGCGCGACGGGGACCGGCTCAGATTCGTGGGCGCGGCGACCCGGCGGATCGCCCGCGGCATCGACCTGGACGAGATCGTGATGGGGCTGTGCCGGGCCACCGTGCCGACGTTCTCGGACGCGATCCTGGTCTATCTGCGCGACCCGCTGCCGGTCGGTGACGAGCGCCCCACCGGCCCGGTGGTGCTGCGGCTGCGCCGGACCGACCGGATACCGGACGAACGGGACACCGAGGGCCTGCTGCCGCCGCCGTTCCCGGAGCCGGAACCGGATACGTCGCCCCTGTCCGAGCTGTCGTCGCTGACGACCGAGCTGTGCGAGGTGCGCCCGGGCGGTGCCCTGAACGAGGTGCTGCGCGGGGTCCGGCCGGTGTTCGCGGACGCGCCCGCCGCCCATGCCGCGCTGCCCGAGCTGCTCGGCGAGGGCGGCGAGGCGCTCGTACCGGGCGGGCAGCACGCGATCCTCGCGCCGCTGCGCGGCCGGCGCCGGGTGATCGGCGCGGCGCTGTTCCTGCGCCGTCCCGAGCGCCTCGCGTTCGAGGCGGACGACCTGCTGGTGGCCGCCCAGCTCGCCACGCACAGCGCGCTCGGCATCGACAAGGCGGTGCTGTACGGCCGGGAGGCCTACATCGCCGACGAGCTGCAGCGCACCATGCTGCCCGAGACCCTGCCCCGCCCGACCGGGGTGCGGCTGGCCTCGCGCTATCTCCCGGCCGCGGAAACCGCTCGGGTGGGCGGCGACTGGTACGACGCGATCCCGCTGCCCGGCAGCAGGGTCGCGCTGGTCGTCGGCGACGTCATGGGTCACTCCATGACCTCGGCGGCGATCATGGGCCAGCTGCGCACGACCGCGCAGACCCTGGCCGGGCTCGACCTGCCCCCGCAGGAGGTGCTGCACCACCTGGACGAGCAGGCGCAGCGCCTGGGCACCGACCGCATGGCCACCTGCCTGTACGCCGTCTACGACCCGGTCACGCACCGCATCACGATCGCCAACGCGGGCCATCCGCCGCCGGTTCTGCTGCACCTGGGAGGCCGTGCGGAGGTGCTGCGGGTGCCGCCGGGCGCGCCCATCGGCGTCGGCGGGGTGGACTTCGAGGCGGTCGAGCTGGACGCGCCCGCCGGGGCCACCCTGCTCCTGTACACCGACGGCCTGGTGGAGTCCCGGCTGCGGGACGTGTGGACCGGCATAGAGCAGCTGCGCGAGAAGCTCGCCGCGACCGCCCAGTTGACCGGCCCCGATCATCCGCCGCCGCTGGAAGCCCTGTGCGACGAGGTCCTGGACATGCTCGGCCCGGGCGACCGTGACGACGACATCGCGCTGCTCGCGGCCCGTTTCGACGGGATCGCGCCGAGCGATGTGGCGTACTGGTCCCTGGAGCCGGAGGAGACGGCCCCCGGCCAGGCCCGTCGGCTGGCCCGGCGCGCTCTGGCCCGCTGGGACCTGGAGGACCTGACGGACTCGGTGGAGCTGCTGGTCAGCGAGGTGGTCACGAACGCCGTGCGGTACGCCTCCCGCCCGGTCACGCTGCGGCTGCTGCGCACCGACGTGCTGCGCTGCGAGGTCGGCGACGACGTGCCCCAGCTGCCGCGGCTCAGGCAGGCCCGCGCCACGGACGAGGGCGGCCGCGGCCTGTACCTGGTCAACCGGCTGGCCCGGCGCTGGGGCGCGACCCGGCTGAGCACCGGCAAGGTCGTCTGGTTCGAGCTGAACCGGGCCTGAGGCGGGCCTGCGCCGGGCTTGAAGCCGGCTTGCATCGGGCCTGAGGCGGGCCTGTATCGGGCCTGAGGCGGGCCTGTATCGGGCCTGAGGCGGGCTTGCGTCGAATCTGAAGCCGGCCTGATTCGTGCTGGAGTCGGCCTGCATCGGGCCTAAGTGCGCCGAAGGGCGCCCGGGGACTTCCCCGGGCGCCCTTTTCGTGCGCCGACGACTGCCGCCTACTGGCCGGAGCCCAGGCTGTCGGCGGGATTGAGCGGATCGCCCGCGGTGCCGCCGTCCGTCGGCTCCCCGGTGGTCGGGGTCCCGGTGGGCGGCGACTGCGTCGGCGTGGTCGGCGTGCTCGGTGGTGTCTTGGACGGTGTCTGCGACGGCGTCCGGGACGGGGGAGCGGAGGACGTCGGCGGCTTGCTGCTCGGCGTCTGCGACGGGGTGCTGGACGGGCTGTGGCTGTAGGTCGGGGTCGGCGTCGGCGCGACGGCCGCGCCCTGGGTGGTGTTCAGGTCGAACTTGGTCCCTTGGCTCACACCGAAGGTGTAGGCGGCCCAGATCTTCGCCGGGAAGCCACCGCCGTTGACGCGCGGCGGGATCATGCCGGTGGCGCCCGTCAGGGACACATGGGCCTTGGTCTTGATGTCCTCGCCGAACAGCCCCACCGAGGTGACCAGGTCGGGCGTGTAGCCGGTGAACCAGGCGGACCTGTCCTCGTCGGAGGTACCGGTCTTGCCGGCCACCTGACGGCCGTCGCGCAGCGGGTTGCTCGCCACGCTCCCGCTGGCCGTACCGTCGTCGACCACACCGGTCAGCACGGAGGTCACCGTGTCGGCGGCCGTGCGGCTGATGACCGACCCGCCGATCGGGTCGGGCATCTGGGGCGAGCGGGTCTTCTGCTGCGCCGACTTGATGATGGACGGCGTCACCTTGTTGCCGTGGTTGGCGAGCGTGGCGTAGATCCCCGCCATCTCCAGCGGGCTGGCGCCCATCGAGCCGAGCGTCTGGGCGGGCACCGCCTGCATGCCGTCGGTGTCCATGCCGAGCTTCTTGGCCGTGTCCATGACCTTGGGCATGCCGACGTCGACGCCCATCTGGGCGAAGACCGAGTTCACCGACTGGTTCATCGCCGTCTGGACGGTGATCGGACCGTAGTTGTGGTGGTCCTCGTTCGGCGGACCGAATCCGACCTTGCTTCCGTGGTCCAGGACCTGGCGGCCGCTGGTGCCGTCGTAAACCGTGTCGGCGTTGATCGGCTTGCCGTCCTGCGTGGTGGCGTTCTGCTCCAGCGCGGCGGCGAGAATGACCGGCTTGAACGTGGAAGCGGGCTGGTAGTCCCGGCGGGTGGCGTTGTTGTAGAAGTGCTTCAGGTAGTCCTGGCCGCCGTACATGGCGACGATCTTGCCCGTCTTGGGGTCCACCGACGCGGCGCCGGCCTGGACGTTGGCGTCGACCTTGCGCTTCTTCGGTTCCAGCTTGCCGGTCAGCTGGGCCTTGACCGCCTTCTCCAGCGCGGCCTGCTTCTTCTTGTCGATGTTGAGGGTGATGGTCCAGCCGCGCTTGACCACTTGCTGTGCGGCATCCGTGCGGCTGATGCCCTCCTGCTTCATCAGCTGGTCCTCGAGCTGCTGGTTGGCGAGCTCGACCAGATAGCCCTTCTGGCCTTCTTCACCGGGAGCGCCCTTGGGCTCCTTGGGGACCGGGAACTTCATGCCCTGCCGCTCGGCGGGGTCCAGCCAGTGCTGCTTGACCATGTTGTCCAGGACGTAGTTCCAGCGGTTCAGAACCAGTTTCTTGAGCGTGGCGTTGGAGGACGCGACCGTCCAGTCGTACTGGCTCGGCGCCTGGAGCAGCGCGGCGAGGTAGGCGCCCTGCTGGACGCTGAGCTTCCTGGCGTCGGTCTGGTAGTAGGCCTGGGCCGCGGCCTGGATGCCGTAGGCGTTGCGGCCGTAGTAGCTCGTGTTGATGTAGCCCGCGAGGATGTAGTCCTTGGATTCCTTCTGGTCGACCTTCAAGGAGATGACCATCTCCTTGAGCTTGCGGGTGGCGGTCTGATCCTGGTTCAGGTAGTAGTTCTTGACGTACTGCTGAGTGATCGTCGAGCCGCCCTGGGTGCCCCGGCCGGTCACGGTGTTGAACAGACCGCGGGCGAGGCCCTTCAGGTCGATGCCGGAGTCACCGTAGAAGCTCTTGTTCTCCGCGGCGACGAAGGTGTGCTGCACATCCTTGGGCACATTGGCCAGGTCCACGCTCTCGCGGTTGGTCTCGCCGACCCGGGCGAGGAGCGTGCCGTCGCTGTACTTGTAGATGTTGCTCTGCTGCTGGGCGGCGGCGTTGCCCTTGGGGATGTCCACGTACATGTAGAGCGCGGCGAAACCGGCGATGCCGAGCAGGCAGAGGCCGAAGAACGTGCCGAGGATCTTCTTCCAGGTGAAGAGCCGGCGTATTCGGCCCTTGGGAGGCTTGGCCGGCTTGGCGGACCTGGAGGCCGCCCTGCCGCCGGGCGCCGCCGTGCCGCCGGGCGCGTGTGCGGCGCCGGCCGCCTGCGGGGCACCGACTGCCTGCGGGGCACCGGCCGTGGACTCCGGACTGCGGCGCTTGGGCGCCGCGCGGCGGCCACCGCGCTGTCGCGCTCGTCTCTCTTCCGCTCGTCCCATGAGTCCCTACACTCCGCTTCCGTCTCGGGGCTTCCGTCTCGGGGTCAGCTCCGAAAACTAACACCCGTCTATATGACAAAGGGCGTCCGATCCGCTCTTTTACGGACGTGACAATCAGCACCCGCCCCAAGGGAACCGACGAATATCCGTGGCCATGGGTTGCCTGCGGGCATAAAGTGATATCACTTAGCTAGAACAAAGCTAGGACCACCGAACAGGGGGACCCACCATGTCCGCACACGACGCGTCCGCGACCGCCGACGTACCCGAGATGCCCGCGCCGCGCGTGCGGGAGTTCCAGGCCCACAGCATCGGCGGCGGGCTCGCCCTGCTCCTCGGCCTGCTCGGGCTCGCCATCGCCGTCACCCTGTTCGCCTCCTCCTCGGCGGTCTCCGCCTCCGGCGCCAAGGGCGGACTCATCGTCGGCGGCGTCCTCGTGTTTCTCGCCGCCGTGCTCGCGATGCGCGGCCTGAACACGGTCGCGCCCGGCGAGGCGCGGGTCGTCCAGCTCTTCGGGCGCTACCGGGGCACGATCCGGCAGGACGGCCTGCGCTGGGTGAACCCCTTCACCTCCCGCACACGGATCTCCACCCGGGTGCGCAACCACGAGACCGCCGTACTGAAGGTCAACGACGCCTACGGCAACCCGATCGAGCTGGCCGCGGTCGTGGTCTGGAAGGTGCAGGACACCGCGCAGGCCGTGTTCGAGGTGGACGACTACACCGAGTTCGTCGCCACCCAGACCGAGACGGCCGTCCGGCACATCGCCATCGAGTACCCGTACGACGCCCACGAGGAGGACGGCCTCTCGCTGCGCGGCAACGCCGAGGAGATCACCGAGACGCTGGCCGTCGAGCTGCAGGCCCGGGTCGAGGCGGCCGGTGTGCGGATCATCGAGTCGCGCTTCACGCATCTCGCGTACGCTCCCGAGATCGCCTCGGCAATGCTCCAGCGTCAGCAGGCCGGCGCGGTCGTCGCGGCACGGCGGCACATCGTCGACGGCGCGGTCGGCATGGTGGAGGCGGCGCTCGCCCGGATCGCGGAGCGGGACATCGTGGAACTGGACGACGAGCGGAAGGCGGCGATGGTGTCCAACCTGATGGTGGTCCTGTGCGGGGACCGCGCGCCCCAGCCCGTGCTCAACACCGGGACCCTCTACCAGTGACGGCCCCCTCCGGGGACTCGACCCCCCAGCGTCGGCCTCAGCAGCGCAAGCAGGTGCTGCTGAGGCTGGACCCGTCGGTGTACGAGGCGCTGGCGCGGTGGGCCGGGGACGAGTTGCGGTCCGCCAACGCGCAGATCGAGTTCCTGCTCCGCAAGGCGCTGGCCGATGCCGGGCGGCTGCCGAGGGACACGGGACCGCTGCCCCGCCGGGGGCGGCCGCCCGGGGGCTCCACCCCCGGATCCCCGTCGGCCTGAGGGGCCCCGCCCCCGGAACCGCGTCGACCCGAGGGCCCCCGCCCGCGGAACCTGCCCGCCCGAGGGGCTCCGCTCCCGTGTCCCCGTCGCCACGAAGGGCTCTGCCCTCCCCCACCCGAGGGGCCGGTCGTCGTCGGCCGAGGCTGTTTCGGAACCGTGACAATCGGCCCCCACCTGCGCCGCCGCACACCCCGCCATGATCTACACACACCGCGTATACATGCGACGTATACACCGTGTGTAGAGTGCTCGCATGTCCATCGGTCACACCCTCCTAGGACTCCTGGAGTCCGGCCCCCGACACGGCTACGACCTGAAGCGGGCCTTCGACGAGAAGTTCGGTCACGACCGGCCGCTCCACTACGGCCAGGTCTACTCGACGATGTCCCGTCTGCTGAAGAACGGGCTCGTGGAAGTCGACGGGATAGAGGCGGGCGGCGGGCCCGAGCGCAAGCGCTACGCCATCACCGACGCCGGCATCACCGACGTCGAGCGGTGGCTCGCGACCCCGGAGAAGCCGGAGGAGTACCTCCAGTCGACCCTGTACACCAAGGTCGTCCTCGCGCTGCTCACCCACCGGAACGCGGCCGACATCCTCGACACCCAGCGCTCCGAGCACCTGCGCAGCATGCGGATCCTGACCGACCGCAAGCGCAAGGGGGACCTCGCGGACCAGCTGATCTGCGACCACGCCCTGTTCCACCTGGAGGCCGACCTGCGCTGGCTGGAACTGACCGCGGCGCGCCTCGACAAGCTCCGTGCGGAGGTGACCAAGTGACTTCTATTCCTCCCCCGGGCTCCCTGCTCGCCGCCGAGAACCTGCGCAAGGCCTACGGTCCGACGCTCGCGCTCGACGGCGCCGCGTTCTCCATCCACCCCGGTGAGGTGGTCGCCGTGATGGGCCCCTCCGGGTCCGGCAAGTCGACGCTGCTGCACTGTCTCGCCGGGATCGTGCCGCCCGACTCGGGCTCCATCACCTACGCCGGGCGCGAGATGGCCACCATGACCGATGCCCAGCGCAGTGCGCTGCGGCGCAGCGACTTCGGGTTCGTCTTCCAGTTCGGCCAGCTCGTACCGGAGCTGACCTGCGTGGAGAACGTGGCGCTCCCGCTGCGGCTGAACGGCACCTCCCGCAAGCAGGCCGAGAAGGCCGCCCTGGGCTGGATGGAGCGCCTGGAGGTCGACGACCTCAAGGGCAAGCGGCCCGGCGAGGTCTCCGGCGGTCAGGGTCAGCGGGTCGCCGTGGCGCGGGCGCTGGTCACCGGGCCCCGGGTGCTGTTCGCCGACGAGCCGACCGGCGCGCTGGACTCCCTCAACGGCGAGCGCGTGATGGAGCTGCTGACCGACGCGGCCCGCTCGACCAACGCGGCCGTCGTCCTCGTCACGCACGAGGCCCGGGTGGCGGCCTACTCCGACCGCGAGATCGTCGTGCGCGACGGGAAGTCCCGCGACATGGAGCGCGCCATATGAGTGTGCGCCAGTGGTCGAAGGATCTGGCCATGGGGGCCCGGTTCGCCTTCACGGGCGGGCGCGAGGGCTGGGTCAGGGTGCTGCTGACGGCGGTCGGTGTGGGCCTCGGCGTAGCCCTGCTGCTGCTGACGACCGCGATCCCGAGCGCGCTGGCGGTACGGCACGAGCGCGACCAGGCCCGCGCGGACCACACCTACAGCTCGCTCTCGAAGAGGGCCGACAACACCCTGATCGTCGCCGATGCCGACTCGACGTTCCACGGCAGGGACATCCGCGGCCGGCTGATCGAGCCCGAGGGGCCGCGGGCGCCGATCGCCCCGGGCCTGACGAAGTACCCGGCACCGGGCGAGATGGCCGTCTCCCCCGCGCTCGGGAAACTGCTCGACTCCGGCGACGGCAAGCTGCTGCGCGCGCGGCTGCCGTACCGGATCGTCGGGACGATCGCCGAGTCCGGACTCGTCGGCTCGCAGGATCTCGCCTACTACGCCGGTGCGAAGAACCTCGCCCAGCACATCAACGGCTGGCAGACCGCCCGGATCAACCAGTTCGGGCCGGGGCGCACGACGCCGGCCGACCCGATGAACCCGGTCCTGGTCCTGCTGATCATGGTCGTGTTCGTGGTGCTGCTGATGCCGGTCGCCGTCTTCATCGCCGCGGCCGTACGGTTCGGCGGCGAGCGGCGCGACCGCAGGCTGGCCGCACTGCGGCTGGTGGGCTCCGACAGCCGGATGACCCGGCGGATCGCGGCGGGCGAGGCACTCGCGGGTTCGCTGGTCGGGCTGGTCTTCGGCACGGTCTTCTTCCTGCTCGGCCGTCAGTTCGCGGGCTCGATAGAGATCCTGGGCACCAGCGTGTTCCCCAGCTATCTCAACCCCTCGCCCGCGCTGGCCGTGCTGGTCGCCGTCGCCGTCCCGGCGGCCGCGGTGCTGGTCACCCTGTTCGCCCTGCGCGGCGTGGTCATCGAACCGCTGGGCGTGGTCCGCACGGCCAAGCCCCGACGGCGTCGGCTGTGGTGGCGGCTGCTGCCGCCGCTCGGCGGCCTCGGGCTGCTCGCCCCGATGATCGGCCAGGGCCGGTCGAACGGCAACTTCAACGAGTACCAGGTGATCGGCGGCGTCGTGCTGCTGCTGATCGGCGTGACCGCGCTGCTGCCGTGGGTGGTCGAGGCGGTGGTGGCCCGGCTCGGCTCGGGCGGTGTCGCCTGGCAACTGGCGGTACGGCGGCTGCAGCTGAGCAGCGGTTCGGCGGCCCGCATGGTGAACGGCGTCGCGGTCGCGGTGGCCGGGGCGATCGCGATGCAGATGCTGCTCGCCGGCATCCAGGGCGACTTCACCAAGTCCACCGGGAAGGACGTCACCCGGGCGCAGATGCAGGTCAACCTGTCGCACGGCGTGGACTTCCTCCCGGTCTCCGAGAAGTTCTCCGCGACCAAGGGGGTACGGAAGGCCACCTCGCTGGGCAGTGTCTCGCTGGGTGACCGGGACTGGCGGCGTGGTCCCAACACCACGGCGCTCATGACCGTCGGCACCTGCGACTCCCTGCGGGAGGTGGCCCGGCTGACGTCCTGCCACGACGGCGACGTCTTCGTGGCCAGGGGCGGGGACAACGACACCGACCTGGCGAAGCTCGCCCGGCCGGGCCGCACGCTCCACCTCGAGACGAGCGACGGCCGTAGCGTGGGTCCGGATGTGCCCTGGACCGTACCGGGCGGCCTGAAGCAGGCCCACGCGATCACCGGCCCGAACGGGACCCGGGACAGCAGCGTGCTGATGACACCGGCCGCCGTGCCCGAGCGCATGAGCCGCGAGCTGCAGGGATCGGTGTTCGTCACGCTCGACGAGTCGGTGCCGGACGTGCAGGAGTACGTCCGCAACACGGCAGCCGCGGTCGACCCGCTGGCGGACGCCATGGTGTGGTCGTCCACCGAGCAGTCCCGGCAGTTCACCTCCATCCGTACCGGCCTGTTCGTCGGCGCCACCTGTGTGCTGGCGCTGATCGGCGCGAGCCTGCTGGTGTCCCAGCTGGAGCAGCTGCGCGAGCGCAAGAAGCTGCTCTCCGCGCTGGTGGCCTTCGGCACCCGGCGGCGCACCCTGAGCCTGTCGGTGCTGTGGCAGACGGCGATCCCGATCGCGCTCGGCCTGCTGCTCGCCGCGACCGTGGGGCTGACACTGGGCGCGGTGCTGCTGAAGATGGTGGGCGCGACGGTGGGCGTCGACTGGCCGGGCGTGCTGACGATGACCGGCATCGGTGCGGCGGTCGTCCTCGCGGTCACCCTGCTCAGCCTGCCCCCGCTGGTGCGGCTGATGCGGCCGGAGGGCCTGCGCACCGAGTAGCGGACCCGCAGCATGGGCCCTTCCCGCCGGGAAGGGCCCATGTTCCGTTCCTCACAGGCTGTGCTCGCGCACCACCCTGCGCGCCTGGGCCAGCAGCATGCCGACGTTCACCGACTTGCGGCAGACGACGACCGCGACGACGTCCTGCTGCTCGTTCATCCGCACGAACAGATGGGTGAGGTTTTCGCTGTTGACGAGGATCTCCTGGAAGAGATGGGCGTCGTGGGTGACCCCGCGGCGCTCCTTGAAGATGTCCTCGATCATGACGACCGTACGCCCCTGGAACAGGTCGAGGGTGGCTCCGGCCAGCAGGTCCAGGACCTCGGGCGGGTGGTTGTCGACCGTTTCGTACGACAGCAGCATGCCGGTGGACATGTCCACCACGCCGGCCGCGACGCAGTCGGGTGCATTCGATCGCAGTGTTTTGACCAGGCTCATCACCTGGTCGGAGAAACCCGGGGTCATACGCTTCGTCGCCATCCCTTCACACTCCTTCGGTGGTCTTTCCGGTGAGGATCGAGCCGATGCGGTCGAGAGCCGGCCGGGTCGCCCGGTGCAGGCTCTCCAGGTCGAGTCCCTCGTCGCCGAGCACGACCATCAACGCCGTGTCGCCCACGGCGTAGAACGCGGCGCAGCCGTGGCTTCCGTAGGCCACCGTCTGCCGCAGAGCTCCGCGCGCGGTGGCCTGGGTGGTGCGGCGGGCGAGGCCGAGTCCGGCCGCGGCGAGGGCGGCAAGCCCCTCCGGGTCGATCGAGTCGGCGGTGTCGGACGCTATGAGCAGTCCGTCGGCGGCCGCGACGGCGGTGTCGGTGATGCCGGTCACCTGTTCTCGCAACCCGCGCATCTCCAGCGCCAGCGCTTCGCGATTCATCTGGTGGAACTCCCTCTTTCTCTGTTCGGGTTCGGCCGTTGCGGCGGGCCGTCCGCCCTTCTCACTCGGCGGCCTGGTGCCGCAGCCGGAAGAACCCCTTCCAGCTCGACCCGTGCCTGGACGGGGCGAGGGCTTTCGTGATGCCGCTGGCGCCGGGCTCGCGGCGCGGCAGGATGGTGGGCACGACGGGCGGCCGCGTCGGCGGTTCGCGATGCTGCACGGCCCGTACCTGCGGTGACAGCCGGACGGGGATCGGGACCGGCGTGCCGGAGCACTCCAGGAACCCCTCGGCCAGCATCCGCCCGACCTCCACGGTGACGGTGTAGACGCCCCGGCCGACGCGGAAGGCCAGGTCCCGCGCCGTGCGGCGGCCGTCGGCGTGGGTGAGCAGCTCCTGTTGCAGGGGCGAGAGCGCGCGGTCCGTCGGCGGCGCGGGCAGCGGGCGTTCGCGGTCGGGGCCCACCGGGCAGGGCAGCCTGGCGAGGGCGGCGAGCTTGCGGGTCGCGTCCTGCATCAGCCGGACGGGAGCCTCGCCGACCGCGACCGGCGCGTGCGGCTCGGTTCCGGCGATGTGTTCGCAGGAGTCCACCCGGCCTGCGGCGATGGCGAAGGCGGCGTCCTGGAGCGCCATCATGCACACCACCCTGAGCTGGGCGGCTCCCGCGTAGCCGCGGGCGACCAGCGCGGTGGCCGGCCAGCGGGCCCCGCCGGACTCCTGTACCAGATCGGCCCACCGCTCGGCGTCGATGCGGTCGCTGCGCAGCAGCAGTACGTCGGGGCCGGGGGCGCCGGGACTCTCGGCCGCGACCACGAGTCCGCCCCTCAGGTGGAAGGCGCCCCCGGGCCTTCCGGACACCCGCAGCTCCCCGGTGAACTCCGTCTGCCCGCAGGCCACGAGAGCGTGCGCCAGACGGTCGTGTCCGACGCGGCCGAGGGCGTCCCGAACGTCCGACATCACTCCCCTTGGCAGGTCGCACAGACGCTTGACGCGTCGCACTGAGGGGGTATGTGTATCAGTTCGGAGGCGTATTTCAGCCAGGTCTTTCCGACCTGTCCCGAGCTGACGGAAGTTGGTGATTGATGCCGTTCAACTCGCTTTGCCAGTAGCTCATTTGAACGTTTTCCGCACGGGGGCGCCCGGCTTTCAGCCGGTGCCGTCGCACACCCGTACCGGCAGCGGGCGCATCGCCTCGCGCAGGGCGACCGCCAGCTCCTCGTACTCCGCGCCGCGGGCCGCGCCGGTGCGCATGGCGAGGGCGATTCGGCGGCTCGGGGCGGGCTCGGCGAAGGAGCCGGTGAGGAGCTGGTTGCTGCGGGTCGTCTCCAGCTTGAGGGCGGTGCGCGGGAGCAGGGTGCAGCCGAGACCGCCCGCGACGAGCTGGACCAGGGTGGAAAGTCCGGCGGCCGTGGTGGTGACCGGGGCGTCCTCGCGCCCGGCCTCCCGGCAGATGTCCAGGGCCTGGTCGCGCAGGCAGTGCCCCTCGTCCAGGAGCAGCAGGTTCAGCTCCTTCAGCGCCTCGCGCGGGATGCCCTCGCGGCCGCCGAGCCAGTGGTCGAGCGGGGTGACGAGCATGAAGTCCTCGTCGAAGAGCGGGAGTTCCACGACGCCGGGGACGCCGAGCGGGACGGCCAGGAGCAGCAGGTCGAGCCGGCCGGAGTTGAGTCCGTCGATGAGGCTCGCGGTCTGCTCCTCGTGCACCTGGAGGTCGAGCTGCGGATACCGCTCGTGGACCAGCCGCAGCACGGTGGGCAGCAGATACGGCGCGACGGTCGGGATCACCCCGAGCCGCAGCGCCCCGGTGAACGGCGCCCGGACCGCCTCGGCCTCCTCCAGCAGCGCCTGGACCTCGGCCAGCACCGCCTGCGCCCGCACGGCCAGGCGCTCACCGGCGGGCGAGAGCAGCACCTTGCGGGTCGTACGCTCGAGGAGGGTGACGCCCAGGGTCTCCTCCAGCACCGACACCGCACCGGACAGGGCGGGCTGGCTCATTCCGATGGCGGCCGCCGCGTCCCTGAAGTGCAGATGCTCGGCGACGGCGGCGAAGGCCCGCAGCTGCGCGAGGCTCGGCTGCCTCCGCTTGCCGTTACTGATGGTCACTGATAGCCACCTCCGATCAACACGACCGAGTGTATCTATTTCCCTAATCAATGCACCCTGTGCCAACATCAACAGCGTCCAACCCATACGAGAAATACCCTCAAAAGGGGTGTTTCTTCGCTGCAAGGAGAGCCTGTGCTCACTGTCGGTGACAAGTTCCCCGAGTTCGAACTGACCGCCTGCGTCTCGCTGGAGAAGGGCCAGGAGTTCGAGACGATCAACCACAAGACCTACGAGGGCAAGTGGAAGATCGTCTTCGCCTGGCCCAAGAACTTCACCTTCGTGTGCCCGACCGAGATCGCGGCCTTCGGCAAGCTGAACGACGAGTTCGCCGACCGCGACGCCCAGGTCCTCGGCTTCTCCGGTGACTCCGAGTTCGTGCACCACGCCTGGCGCAAGGACCACGACGACCTGCGCGACCTGCCGTTCCCGATGATGGCCGACTCCAAGCACGAGCTGATGCGCGACCTGGGCATCGAGGGCGAGGACGGCTTCGCCAAGCGTGCCGTCTTCATCGTCGACCAGAACAACGAGATCCAGTTCTCCATGGTGACCGCCGGCTCCGTCGGCCGTAACCCCAAGGAGGTCCTGCGGGTCCTGGACGCCCTGCAGACCGACGAGCTGTGCCCGTGCAACTGGAGCAAGGGCGACGAGACCCTCGACCCGGTCGCGCTGCTGGCCGGTGAGTGACCCATGTCGCTCGACTCGCTGAAGTCCCGCGTACCGGACTACGCCAAGGACCTGAAGCTCAACCTCGGCTCGGTCATCGGCAACTCCGACCTGCCGGCGCAGCAGCTGTGGGGCACGGTGCTGGCGACCGCCATCGCCTCCCGTTCCCCGATCGTGCTGCGCGAGCTGGAGCCGGAGGCGAAGGCGAACCTCACGCCCGAGGCGTACACCGCGGCCAAGTCCGCGGCCGCGATCATGGCGATGAACAACGTCTTCTACCGCACCCGGCACCTGCTGTCCGACCACGAGTACGGCACCCTGCGCGCGGGTCTGCGGATGAACGTCATCGGCAACCCCGGTGTCGAGAAGGTCGACTTCGAGCTGTGGTCGTTCGCGGTCTCCGCGATCAACGGCTGCGGTCTGTGCCTGGACTCGCACGAGCAGGTGCTGCGCAAGGCCGGGGTCGACCGTGAGGTGATCCAGGAGGCGTTCAAGATCGCCTCTGTGGTTCAGGCGGTCGGCGTCACCCTTGACACCGAGGCGATCCTCTCCGAGTGACTCGGCTCCCGAAGACCCCGCTCACCCCAGGTGGGCGGGGTCTTCGACGTGCTCCGCGACCGGCTCCTCCTCGGTCGCCGCAGGGGTCTGCCCGCTCTGGACCTCCAGCGAATACTGCCGCAGGTAGCCCACCACCGTGTTCGTCACCGCCACCAGCGGAACCGCGACCACCGCACCGCCGATGCCCGCCACCATGGCGCCGGCCGCCACCGTGAGGACCACGGCGAGGGGGTGGACGCGGACCGCGCGGCCCAGGATGAACGGCTGCAGGACGTGGCCCTCTATCTGCTGGACGGCGAGGACCACGACGAGGGTCATGACGGCCGCGAAGACGCCCTGCGTCACCAGCGCCACGATCACGGCCAGCGCGCCGGAGGCGACGGCACCGACCAGGGGGATGAAGGAGAACAGGAAGATGAAGACGGCCAGCGGGACGGCCATCGGCACGTCCAGGAAGTAGATGCCGATGCCGATGAAGATGGCGTCGATCAGGGCCACCAGGACCGTGCCGCGGACGTAGGCCGTCAGGGTGCGCCAGGCGCGCGGGCCCGCGCCGGCCACACCCGGGCGGGCCGCGGCGGGCACCAGCTTCAGGAACCACTGCCAGATGCGCTCACCGTCGTAGAGCAGGAACAGCGTCGAGAAGAACACCAGCAGGATGCTGGTCAGGGCCTCGACGATGACCTGGACTCCCTCCAGGCCCGCGGACGTTATCTGGTCGGCGTTCGCGCCGATCGCCTCGCGGAGGTTCTTGGCGATCTGGTTGATCTGCTTGTCGGTGACGTGGAACGGGCTCTTCAGCAGCCAGTTGCGCAGGTCGTCGATGCCGTTCTGGATCTGGCTGGAGAGCGTGTCGATGTTCTCCATGACCTGCCAGGTCACGAACCAGCCCATCAGGCCCATGACGACGAAGCCGAGAATGGCGGTCATCGCGGTGGCCGGGCCGCGCGGCACGCCGTAGCGCCTGAGCCGGGCGACCGTCGGCTGGAGCAGCGCGGTGATCAGCAGGGCGATGACGAAGGCGAAGACGACCATCTGTACGGCGCTGATGACCCGCATCAGCACCCAGACGGTGCCGGCGAGGACCAGCAGCCGCCACCCGGCCTCGGCCGCGACCCGCACCCCCCAGGGGACGGCCTCGGCGGGGTCGGGGCGGGGGCCGGTCTTCGGCGCGGGCCGGGGCGCGGCCGGTGCCGGGTCGGCGACGGGGGCCGGGGCGGGCGGCTCGGGCGCGGTGTCCTTCTCCACTTCCGCGCGACGCTCGTCCAGGCGCTCGCTCATCTCGGTGAGACCGGTACCGAGCCGGCCGAGCCACCCTGGCACTCGCGACATGATCCGTCCTCTTCCCCCGCGTCCCCGCGTGCTCGCCACCACTCCCCCCTGGAGTTGTTCGCGTACGACCGTACAGGGCGAAAGCCCCTCCCCTAAGGACGGGGAGGGGCTTTGCAAGGTTGAGAGGGGCTCACCGGCCGCGCCCCGGAAGGGCTCGGTGCTGAGCCGATGCGCGGCTGTGCCGCGTGGGCGCGACCACCCGCGTCCGGCCCGCACGTGTGCGGTCGGCCGAACCCGGCGGAGTGCCTAGTACCAGTGGTTGGCCGACCAGAACGACCAGGCCTGGCACGGGCTGCCGTACCGCTCGTTCATGTAGTTGAGGCCCCACTTGATCTGCGTGGCCGGGTTGGTCCGCCAGTCGGCGCCCGCAGAGGAGTACTTACCGGCGGGCAGGGCCTGGAAGAGGCCGTAGGCACCGGAGGAGGCATTGGTCGCCTGGTAGTTCCAGCTGGACTCGTGGTCCACGATGTTGCTGAAGCACTGGAACTGGTCGCCCGCCACCATCTGGCGCGCCATCGCCTGGATCTGCGAGACGCTGTAGCTGGTCTGGACGGGGAAGCTGGAGGAGTCGCGGGCGCTGTCACGGCTGGCCGCGGACTTCGCCTCGATGCGGTCCTTGGCCTCCTTGGCGGCCTTGGCAGCCTTCTCGGCGGCAGCCTTCTTCGCGACCGCGGTCTCGGCAGCGGCCTTGCGGGCCGCTTCCTCGGCGTCCTTCTTGGCGCTCGCGTCTGCCGCGATGGCCTGCGAGTCGGCCTGCTGTGTCAGGGACGCGGTCTGCACCTGGGCCTGCTGACCCGCGGGTATGTCCGCGAGGAGCGTGGTGTCGGCTGCCGTCGCCTCGGCGTCGTTGTTCTGCGCGGTGCTGCCCGAGGCAACGCCGACGACGCTTCCGACAGCGGTGACCGCGGTGGCCGAGGCCACTGCGAATCCCCGGACCGAAATCCGGCTCACACGGTTTCCTTCCAGCATCGCCCGCTTCGGTGACCCTGGCGGACGCAATCGTGCCCCTGGCACTGGCCTCCCAACTGCGGGGTCACGGGAGGCGCGGGCCCGGTGGGCAACTCCCGCAAGGGAGGCGCCGCATGGTGCTCGGGCGGCATACGACGACTCTGTGGAGTTGAAGTGGTGCTTCTGTGGTGCCGTACCGCTGGGGGTACAGGTGTGTCGTATGCGGGGCCTGACAGGACTGAGACTCTGCCGTAACCCGACACCGGGAGGCAATTCTGAGTTGAGTGTGAAAGCTCACACCTCGTTTACCCCTGGGATTTCTGGAAACCCTCGCACGCGGCGGCGCCGCCCGGCTAGGCTCTTCGCCTTTGCCGGACGGCGCCAACTGGGCTTGCTCAGATATGGCCTTCTTCGAGCATTTCGGTCACAAGGGCCGCGATCTGGGACCTCTCGGACCGGGTCAGCGTGACATGCGCGAAGAGCGGATGACCCTTCAGCTTCTCCACGACGGCGACCACACCGTCGTAGCGGCCTACGCGCAGATTGTCCCGCTGTGCCACGTCATGGGTCAGAACCACCCGCGAGTTGGCTCCGATTCGGGACAGAACGGTC
This sequence comes from Streptomyces sp. NPDC020362, assembly GCF_040642095.1. Taxonomy (NCBI): domain Bacteria; kingdom Bacillati; phylum Actinomycetota; class Actinomycetes; order Kitasatosporales; family Streptomycetaceae; genus Streptomyces; species Streptomyces sp. NPDC020362. The sequence goes on along the minus strand of NZ_JBFAET010000055.1, from coordinate 24,349 downwards.
AGCAGGACGTTCCGTTCGAGCGACTGCGCCTCGTCGACGATCACGAACGCGTCGTGCAGGGAGCGGCCCCGGATGTGCGTGAGCGGCAGCACCTCCAGCATCCCGCGCGCGGTGACCTCCTCGATGACCTCCCGGCTGGTGACCGCGGAGAGCGTGTCGAAGACCGCCTGCGCCCAGGGGCTCATCTTCTCCGCCTCGCTGCCCGGCAGATAGCCCAGCTCCTGCCCACCCACCGCGTACAGCGGCCGGAAGACCATCACCTTCTGGTGCTGCCTGCGCTCCAGCACCGCCTCCAGGCCCGCGCACAGCGCGAGCGCCGACTTGCCGGTGCCGGCCCGGCCGCCCATCGAGACGATGCCCACGTCCGGGTCGAGCAGCAGGTCCAGCGCGACGCGCTGCTCGGCGCTGCGGCCCTTGATGCCGAACGCCTCCCGGTCGCCGCGCACCAGACGGACGTTGCCCTCGGAGCTGACGCGGCCGAGCGCCTTGCCGCGCTCGGACTGGATGGTCAGACCGGTGTGCACAGGGAGGTCCGAGACCTCCGGGACGTACACGTGCCCTTCCTCGAAGAGGATGTCCACCTGCTCGCCGGAGAGTGTCAGTTCGGACATTCCGGTCCAGCCGGAGTTCTCCGTGATGGCGAGTTCGGCGCGGTACTCCTCGGCCAGCAGGCCGACGGAGGAGGCCTTGATCCTGAGTGGCAGATCCTTCGAGACGACGGTGACGTCGAACCCCTCGGCCTGCAGATTGCGGGCCACCGCGAGGATGCGGGAGTCGTTGTCCCCCAGGCGGTAGCCGGTGGGCAGCACGCTGGGGTCCGAGTGATTGAGCTCGACACGGACGGTCCCGCCCAGCTCCCCGATCGGGATGGGGGCATCGAGGCGGCCATGCTTCACCCGGTAGTCGTCCAGCAGGCGCAGCGCCTGGCGGGCGAAGTAGCCGAGTTCGGGATGGTGCCGCTTGGCCTCCAGCTCCGTGACCACGACGATGGGGAGCACGACCTCGTGCTCGTCGAAGCGGGTCAGGGCGTTCGGATCGGCCAGCAGGACGCTGGTGTCGAGAACATAAGTGCGCCGGTCTGGCTTGTGGCGCTTTGTGCTGGTCACCACGGAAGGACGTACCCCCTCGGATGAGGTCGGGGAGCGACGAAGTGGAAGCCGGGCCGGGAGGGTGGGAGCAATGCGACCGGTCCCAGGCCTCCGCGTACGGCGGGCCGGACACCGGACCTCCGCGGCTGCTTCCGTGCAGTGACAGCACGGTCGGGCTGGTGCAAAGGGCCTCCCGGGCGGACGGCCCCGTGCCGTCCGCTGAGATGCGACGCCCGTGGTTCGGGCGTCGACCTGTTTGGCTTATGCCCTCGAACATGCGCCGCCATGCAGAAGCAGCCAACAGCGCGCCGGTGAACACCTTGTTACATCCGCCCCAACAGGGGTATACGGAGCGCCCCGCCGCGGTGGTGGCCGGCGGGGCGTGCGGGGTGACTCAGCCGCCGTAACGGCGGTGGCGTGCGGCGTAGTCGCGCAGCGCACGCAGGAAGTCGACCTTGCGGAAGGCCGGCCAGAAGACCTCACAGAAGTAGTACTCGGAGTGGGCCGTCTGCCACAGCATGAATCCGGACAATCGCTGCTCGCCGCTGGTGCGGATCACCAGGTCCGGGTAGGGCTGGTCGCCGGTGTAGAGATGACGGCCGATCATGTCGATGTCGACGGACTCGGCGAGGTCGTCCATCGACACACCCTTGTCCCGGGCGTCGAGCAGCATGGAGCGCACGGCGTCGGCGATCTCCTGGCGGCCGCCGTAGCCGATGGCCACGTTGACGACTATTCCGTCGACGTGGGCGGTGGTCTCCTCGGCCTCCTTGAGGGTCTGCTGCATCGCGGACGGCAGCAGGTCGGGGGTGCCGACGTGGTGCACCCGCCAGCGGCCGTCGGCGGCGAGGGTGCGCACGACGTCCTCGATGATGCCGAGAAGCGGGACCAGCTCGTCCTGCGGGCGGTCGAAGTTGTCCGTGGACAGGAGCCAGAGCGTGACGACCTCGACGTCGGTCTCGGTGCACCAGCCGAGGAATTCCTCGATCTTCTCGGCGCCGACCCGGTGGCCGTGGACCGTGGTGGAGCCGGCGGCCTTCGCCCAGCGGCGGTTGCCGTCCATGATGACGCCGATGTGCTTGGGCACCTGAGCGTGGTCCAGGTGACCTTCCACCCGGCGTGCGTAGAGCCTGACGAGCAGGCTGCGCAGCGTGTCGCGCAGGTTCACGGGACCCTCCGGGGGTTGGGCGGGGTTCGAGGGTACCCCTGGTGTCGGGTTCGTCGGAGCTGGGGTTTGGGGTCCGGGGCGGGTACGGATCCGACGCGGGCGCAGGTGCGCGGCGGCCGAGCGTACGGCTCCCCGTACCCCTACAGGTGGGGACGCCTGGTCCTTGCTTCGAAGTTCCCGGAGGCTCCCAGGAGATTCCCGACGAAAAAACGGGCCGGTCCGTGGGGGGGAGACGGACCGGCCCGAGGGGGGGTTTCCACCATAACCCTTCGTAAGGGATGGTGCGTGCATCGGCGTGCCACAACTACTCTCCGAAATCACCCGGCGACGCCCCGGTGTGCACGGAATGCTGGATTCAGGGGTGTCTCATGGCTGATTCACGGCGGATTCCCAGGTAATCGGGCCGCATACGGAGAGATCAAGAGGGTTTGGGCCGTCCTGGGGACCGATCGGCGAGTTGTCCCCGGGGTCCCTCCGACGGGCTACCCGGTCAGCGAACGGTGACTTGACGGTTCCGGTTCGGTTCTGCGCAGGCATCGTGGCACCGCGCAGCCCCCTCCACCGCGCGGTGCCACCCGCACAGCTTTGCTGGCGTGAATTACCTTGGTCTGAACTTACGTGACGGCTGGGGCGCATGTGAACCGCAGCCGATAACGATGTGGAAACCCTGGGCCAACGAAAGGTGAACCGGAGCGCGATCCGCCCCTGTCCGCCCGGTTCGTCAGCGCGTCGGCTTCCGGACGTCGAAGAGCTGCCGGGCGCTGTGCGCGACGAACGGCCCCTCCTTCTCGATCCGCTCGTGCAGGGCACGCAGTTGGGGCTCGTACGCCTCGACGGTGAAGCCCGGGACCATCCAGACCACCTTGCGCAGGAAGTGGACGACGGCGGCGAGGTCGTGGAACTCCATCCGCAGCCGCTCCGTCCGCAGGTCCACGACCTCCAGGCCCGCCGCCTGGGCAGCGGCCCGCTCGCCCTCGGGATCACGGCCGGCGCGCACCGCCTCGGGCTGGGGCCCGAGGAAGCACTCGACCAGCTCGAACACGCTGGCGGGCCCGACGTGCTGGGCGTAGTAGGTGCCGCCGGGCCGCAGCACCCGCGCGATCTCCTTCCAGTGGGGATCCACCGGATGCCGGCTGAGGACCAGGTCGAAGGCCCCGTCGGCGAACGGCAGCGGCGCGTCGTCCGGCGCGGCGACGACCACGACCCCGCGCGGCCGCAGCAGCGCGGTCGCCTTGGCGACGTTCGGCGGCCACCCCTCCGTGGCCGTGACCAGCAGCGGGCGATCCGGCTCGGCCCGGCCCAGCGCGAAGTCGAGCACCTCCCCGCCCCCGGTCTGGATGTCCAGCGCGGCCTCGGCCCGGGCCAGCCGCTCCCCCGCCGAGCGGGCGTACCCCCAGGAGGGACGTGCCTCGGTGGCCCGTCCCTCGAACCAGGAGAAGTCCCACCCCTCGGTGGGCACGGCGGCGCCCTCGGCCACGAGCTCTTCGAAGGAGCGGTTCTCTGCCATGAAACGCATGATCGCAGGACGCTGTCGGTGGGGCCTGCTAATTTCCGCGCGCATGACGACCTCTGCCGCCGGCTACAGCGCCGGAGAGAAGGACATCCTGCAATCGAGCCTGAACCGGCACCGGGACGCCGTGCTCTGGAAGCTGGAGGGACTGGACGACGAACAACTGCGCCGGCCGATGACACCGACCGGGACGACCCTGCTCGGCCTGGTCAAGCATCTGGCCTCGGTCGAGTACGGCTGGTTCGTGGAGACGTTCGGCGGCGAGGGGGAACCCCTGTGGTTCGACCCGTACAAGAACGAGGACATGCGGATCGCTCCCGACGAGACGACGGAACGGATCGTCGCCCTCTACGGCCGCGCCCGCGCCGCCGCCGACCGGATGATCACCGAGCTGCCCCTGGACGCACCCGGCCGCCCCGCCTGGCGGGACCACTCCGTCTCACTGCGCTGGGTCCTCGTCCACATGGTCGAGGAGACGGCACGGCACGCCGGGCACATGGACATCCTGCGCGAGCTGATCGACGGAGCCACCGGCGACCACCGCCCCGCCACTCCTGCCCAGAAGAACTGAGCGGCCCAGCACAGAGGAAATGACCGGCCCCGCACCGGAGAACTGGCCGACCCCAGCACCGAAGAACCGACCCGCCCGTACGCCTCCTGGACACGCGCCGCGTCGAGCAGCCCGGCGTCCAGGAGGCGCCGGCACCGGCGGCCGCAGGAACACACGCGACTCCGTGCCCCTTGTCGTCGTCGGTCGCGTTACCGGCTGCTCACCGTCGTCGGTCGCGTTACCGGCTGCTCACCGGGCGGTCTCCTCGGGACGGGTGAGGGCGAGCAAGATGTGCTCGTCCTCGCCGTGCCGGACCGTCCCGGCGCGGGCGAAGCCGTGTCTCTCCAGGAGACGGACGGAGGCGGCGTTGCCGGAGAACGGGTCGGCGTACAGGGGCCGGACCGGCTCCAGCTCCAGGAAGAGGCCGAGGGCCCGGGTGCCGATGCCGCGGGCCCAGTACGGCCGCCCGAGCCAGTAGCCGACGAACCGGCGGCCGTCCTCGGTCCAGGAGACGATGTTGCCGGCCACCTCGCCGCCGGCGGTGACCGTCCGCACGAAGCAGTCGGGATCGCCGAGCACCCGCTCCCGCCAGTGCCGCAGGAGGGCCTCCCGCGGCCGGGGCGTGAACCTCGACCGCCGGACGGCCTCCGGATCGTGCTCATGGGCGAGGAAGCACTCCAGGTCCTCCTCACGAACCGGCCGCAGGCTCACATCGCTGTGATCGTCCGTGTGCTCGTCCACGTACTCGTCCGTCATGCCGGCGAGTGTGACAGGGCCCACTGACAACGCCTGTGCGGCCGGGGCCCGGGCCCTACGGCACCAGGGGCCGGACCTCCTCCGCGACGAAGCGCACGAAGCCCTCCGGATCGGGCTCGTCCGCCGTCGGCTGCAGGACGACGGTGTCGGCGCCTGCCTCGGCCATCCGCTGCACGGCCTTGGCCACGGCGCCGGCGTCGCCCGCGACCCCGACGTCCGCGGTCGGCTCCAGCCCCTCGGCGACCAGTTCGGCGCGCAGCCGGGCGGCGGCGTCGGTCCCGGTGGCGGCCAGGAGATAGACGACGACCCGGTGCGGTTCGGTACGCCCCGCCTCCCTGCGGCCCTCGTCGATGAGACGACGCGCCTGGCGTACGCCGTCCGGCGAGGTGGCGGCGGTGAGCAGGGTGCCGTCGGCCTTGGCGCCCGCCAGGCGCAGCGTCCGGGGCCCGGTGGCCCCGGCGAACACCTCGACCGCCCGCTGCGGCGGCCAGTCGAGAGCGACGTCGTCCAGCTGGACGTACCGGCCGCGCACACTCAGCCGTTCCCCGCGCAACAGCGCGCGCAGGGCATCCAGTTGCTCACCGAGGAGGGTGAGCGGCGAGGCGGCCCGCGCTCCGACCTGTCCCATCCAGTCCTGCACCCCGTGCCCCACGGTCAGAACGGCCCGGCCTGGGAACATCCGCTCCAGCGAGGCAGCCTCCATCGCGGTGACGGCGACGTTGCGCAGCGCCACGGGCAGCAGCCCGATCCCCACCCGCACCCGCTCGGTCCAGGCAAGAGCGGCCGCGGCGGTGGACACACCGCCCTCCAGGAAACAGTCCTCCCACAGCCAGAGCTCCTCCAGCCCCGCCCGGTCCGCGGTCCTCGCCACTTCGCGAAGCCGCTCGGGCGGAAGCTGAGGTCGGAACACCACGCCTAGTCCAGTCATGGGGCTTTCCTAGTGCGCGGCGCTGAGGGGATCAACTCCTTTACACCGAGGGCAGGTCACGGCTGTGCGGTGGCGGGTACGGTCGGCTCGTCGGAGTGCGCTACGACGCGGAGGGCGAGGTGGGCCGAGCATGGGGCGACGCTGGCGGGACGGGCCGGCGAGACTGGTCGTGGACCGGGGGGACGGGACGCCGCTCGCGCTGCCCCTGGAGATCGCGGCCTCGTATCGCGCCCGGACCAAAGGGCTGCTGGGGCGGGACGCGGTCGACGGGGCGATGCTGCTGTCACCGGCGAGCGGGGTGCACACCTTCCGGATGCGGATACCGATCGACGTCGCCTACCTCGACCGGCGACTCCGCGTCATCGCCGTGCGGACCATGCGCCCGGGCGTGCTCGGCAGGCCGAGACTACGGGCACGGCATGTGCTGGAGGCGGAGGCCGGGGTGATGGCCGGGTGGGGGCTGGTCCCCGGGGCGACGGTCCGCGTCGAACAGGACGCAGACGCCGCGGTGCGCTGAGAGTCGCCGACTGCCGCCGGTTCGGGGGCGCTGTCGGCCGGTTCGGGGGCGTTGTCAGTGGCTCGGCCTAGCATCCGAGGCATGCGAGCGTCAGGGACATTCACAGTCGAGGAGTTCACCCCCACCCCGGTGCAGGTGCCCGGGCCGGTGGTCGAGACGGCGGTACCCGTCGGGGTGGCGACCATGCGCAAACGGTACGAGGGGGAGGTCGGCGGGGTGTCGGCGACCCTGTTCACAGCGGCGTACGACCAGTCCACGGCGACCGGCACGTACGTCGCGATGGAGTCCTTCGAGGGAACCCTTCACGACCTGAGCGGTACGTTCAACTTCGCCCACTCGGCCACGACACTGGGGGAAGGCCGCGAGGCCGAGTTCTTCGTGATCGTGCCGGGCAGTGGGACGGGCGCGCTGGCCGGGATCCGAGGGACCGGCGGCCTGGTGGTCGACACGGACGGCACCCATCGGATCTGGTTCGACTACGAGGTGGGTGAGTAGGGGGGCTCGCTGCTCACTGCTGGTCGGTGCGCGGGAAGGAGACCTCCACCCGGCGGTTCTTCTTCCTGCCCTCCTCCGTGGAGTTGTCGGCGATCGGGTACTGCTCGCCGTAGCCGCGCACGTCGAAGGTGATGTTCGGGTCGTTCAGGTCCTGGTCCAGGACCGCCTGTACCGCATTGGCGCGCTGCCTGGACAGGACGTCGCCGTGGGCGGAGGAGCCGAGGTTGTCGGTGAAGCCGAAGACGCGGACCTGGGTCGCGTTCTGCTTCTTGACCTCCTCGGCGATCGTCTCGATACGGGCCTTGGCCTCGTCGCCGAGTTTGGCGCTGTCCTTGCTGAAGAGGACCTCGGCCTGCAGGGCGAAGGTGACGTCGGCGTTCGTGTCCTCTCGGCGCTCGTCCCCGCTCTGGTCCTCCACGACCGACTTGATGTCCAGCACCTTGGGCTGCGCGAGGGTGGCACCCTCGGGCAGCTTCAGATCCGGGTCCGTGGGGTCGATCTTCACCGGTGCACTGGCGGAGGGTGCCGTGCCCGGGGGTTCGCTGGGATCCGTGTCGTCGGCGTGGGCCAGGGTGAGGTTGGCGGCTGCGAGCAGGGCTGCGGTCGTGAGGGCGAGGGTGAGGCGGGGTGTGGTGGTCACTTTGGCCTCACCCGGAGATCGTGATGTCAACGGGGGCGAACATAGGCAGCTGGAAGGAGACCTGGCTCGTATTGGCAGGTGGCGCAGGGAACTGCATGAATACCGGCACCGTCTCACCGGACTTGATGCTTGAGACACCTGTCGTGGTGAGTGGGCGACCGTCGGTATCACGAAGGACGTAGTAGCGTTTCTTGCCTTTGGAGTCCACCAGCGTGGCTCCACCGAATGACCGACCGTTCTTGATGATCTCGGTTTCGTTCCCACTCAGTTGAGCCGGGATTGTCAGCAACTTGGCGCTGTCGTTCTTCAAGACTCCGCTAACTGTCACGAACCCACCGGAATCCCGGACAGCAGAAGTGACATCCAGCAACAGGCCGTTGGGACCCTTCATCTCAGCCATCGGCTCGTCTGACTGCCCTTCCTGAGCACTCGGCTGGGAACCACCCTTCTTCGAGGTCGACGCAGACGTCTCCGGCTTCTTGTCGTCACCACCGCCACCCGCACAACCGACCACGCCGAGGGCCAGACCGGCCGCAAGAGTCAGCGCGACCGTCCCCCTGCGGGCCTTCGCAGTGAACCGAATACTCATCGCTCTGTTTCCTTCTTGACTCGTGGTTCGCTTGTCAGTCGGCCAGGTGGACGTCGAAGAGATCTTCAGGTCGAGGGAGGTCCGTGAGGTGGTCCGGGTTCAGATCCCACTTCCGGTCCTTGCAGATCAGCTGTGGCAGTGTTTTGTGCCCGGCGTCGCCATCTGAGGGCTTGGGTTTGCACAGCGGCTTGATCACAGCCACCGCAGAGGCCCTCGAATGCCTATCCTCGGTGCCGGGAACGATGGAGTCTCCGACGGACTTGTCGGTTTTGACGTCTACCGTGTAGCGGAATGCACCGTCCCATTGGCAACCTTTCCCATCCAGATGGGCGCTATTTTGGGCGGCAAGTTCATTTGCACGCCAGCATGAGTTGAGGCCGCCTTTGCCGTCGAAGATGTCTTGCCACTTCGTCGGATCGAGTACGTCCTCCACCCATCGGCTCGCCAGTTGATCCCTGGTCTTCTGCGCCGCCGCGAGCGCTGCAGCGTCAGCTGCCGTCTGGGCTCCGCTCCGATTGACCGCGGCTTGACCGACCGCGAGGTACGCCAACGCAAGAAAGAGCAGGCCCGCCACCACCGTGATGTAGATGGGGAAAGCCTGCCCTGCGTCGGCGTACCTACGGCGTCGCGTCAGCCGCCAGTGACTTCGTTGATCTTGTCCGTGATGGCGTTGTAAATCGACTGGCCGATGTCCGTACCCGTGATCGCCAGCACGATCGCCACCACCACAGCGATGATCCCCAGGTACTCGACGGCAGTCTGCCCCTTGTCGTTGGTGCGTCGCTGCATCGCAACCATCAACTTCAGCATCAGGTCGCTCATACTGCTCCCCTCCAGATGCGCTTCCGAAGTCGGAAACGTATGCCGGGGCAGCCTGCCCTCGAGAGGGCCCCAGGGCCCATTCCCGGGCCCATCGCCTCCCCCGTCCGGCCATTTCACGCCACCCCCAGCCACTTGGCCGCCGCCTGGGACCTGTTCGTGCTGTGGAGCTTGGCGAAGATGCGGTTGATGTGGTTCTTGACGGTCTTCTCGCTGATGAAGCAGGTGGCGGCGATCTGCTGGTTGGTCATGCCGGACGCGATGAGGTCCATGATCTCCGCCTCCCTGCTGCTGAGTTGAAACCTCGACCGGAATGACTGTCCCACATCGCATTGCAATCGCGAAAGGTTTTGGGGTGGAATTTTGCCCAAAGGGGCGGGAAGTTCTGGTCCTGCGTGTGCAGGTGCACTGGACTGAAGATCTGTCAGCAACGCCTTCGCCGCCCCTGGGGTCACATGCGGCCGCCCTTCCCTCACATCCCGCACCGCCCTCACCAACTGCTCCGTCGTGAACTCCCCGTGCACCAGGTAGCCCCCCGCCCCCAGCCGCAGCGCCTCCCGCACCGTCTCCGTCTCATGGCTGTAGGTGAGCATCATGACCGGCGCCAGCCGGACCAGGTGGGGCAATGCCGAGATTCCGTCGACTCCGGGCATGCGGACGTCGAGGAGGATCACGTCGGGACGGTGCCGCACCGCCGCCTCGTAGGCCTCGCGGCCGTCCGCCGCCTCCGCCACCACCGTGGTGTCCTCGCGGTCGGACAGCAGAGCGGTGAGGCCCGCCCTGATCACGGGATTGTCGTCGGCCACCACGAGACGAAGCGGGGCCGTGGCGGTGGGCGCGGGGAAGTCCCGGCCGGGGTTCAGGTGCTGCATCGGGTGCCTCCTCTCAGGCTTCGTGGGCCGGCGGGTCGGTCGTCAGGGCACTCAGCGGCAGGTCCACGACCACCCGTGTGCCGCGGTCGTGCTCGCCCTGCCCCAGCCGGATGCGGGCCCCTGCCGCGGCCGCCCGTTCGACCATGCCCAGCAGACCGAAATGGCCGGAGTGGCGAAGGTGTTCGAGGGTGGTGCCGGGGGGCAGGCCCCGGCCGTCGTCGTGGACCGTCAGGCGGAGGACGTCGTCGTGCGCCCCCGCCGTCAGCTCCACCTCGCTCGCCGACGCGTGCCGGTGGGCGTTGTCCAGCGCCTCCGTGACGATGGCCAGAAGGTGGCGGGTCAGGGGTGCGGGGACGAGTGGGAGAGGGGCTTCGCCGGTGCGTCGGCAGACGGCCCGCATGCCCGTACGGGTCATGAAGTCCACCGTGCGTGCCGTCAGTTCTGTCCAGATGTCCGTCGGCCCGGCGTCAGCCGGGCTCTCCTCCCGGCGCAGGTCCTCCAGCAGTTCGCGGGACTCCGCCGCCGCTCTGCGGGCCGAGCGGGACACCAGGTCCGCCTGGCGGCGGATGCGGTCCGGGTCGGGCGCGTCGGCCGACGCCGTCGCGGCCAGGCCGTCGGCCGCCAGGGCCACGCCGTAGAGGGTCTTGGCCACCGAGTCGTGCATCTCGCGGGCGAGGCGGGCCCGTTCGGCGTGGACCGCCTCGGTGGCCGCCAGGCGGGCCTGGACCGCCGTCAGGGCCTGGGTGGCCGCGCCGAAGCGGAGCATCAGGTTGCGCAGGGTCGAGCCCATCGCCCCGGCGATGACACACAGACCGGGCAGGAGGAGGGACTCGGCCACGCCTGCCTGGCGGTCGGGCTTCAGGGTGGCGTGGACAAGGAGCAGGATCAGCCCCTGCAGGGAGGCGAAGCAGGCCGCGCCCCGCCAGCTGTACACCAGGCCTGCCAGCAGCGGGGTGCAGACGCTGACGTAGGCGAGGGTGGTGTCCGGGCCCGCCGAGATCAGCAGGAAGGAACCGAAGAGGGTGTCGGCGGCGAGCAGGCTGGGGTGGCGCAGGAGGAGCGGGCCGAAGCGTGCCCAGTCGCGGAAGAGGACGTAGGACACCATGAAGGTGACGACCACCGCCGCGCCGACCAGGCGGACGCCCAGCCCGGGGGCCGCGTTGAGGAGGGCCGCGGGGGCCGCCAGGACGATCATCGCCAGCCGGAAGCCGAAGACCTGCCGGCACATCGCCTGCAGGGCGCGTATCTGGATCTTCTCGGAGGGTTCGGGGAACGCGGCACCCACGGCCGGCTCGGACTCCACAGCGGCCAGGTCGGACTCCACAGCGGGCGGATCGACCGCCTCAGCAGTCGAATCGGCCGCCTCGGTGGTCGGATCGGAGGCCTCGGCTGTCGGATACGGCCCATCAGCAGTCGGATACGACGTTGCAGCGGCCGGAAACGACGCCGCAGCCGTCGGCTCGGACTCCTCAGCCGTCGGACGATCCCCCTCCCCGCTCGGCCCGGAAACCACCACGGTCGACTCGGACTCCGCCCCGCTCGGCCCGGACACCACCACGGTCGACTCCGACTCCGGCTCCGCCCCGCTCGACTCGGACTCCGCCCCGCTCGGCCCGGACACCACCACGGTCGGCTCCGACTCCGGCTCCGCCCCGCTCGACTCGGACTCCGCCCCGCTCGGCCCGGACACCACCACGGTCGGCTCCGACTCCGGCTCCGCCCCGCTCGACTCGGGCTCCGCCCCGCTCGGCCCGGACACCACCACGGTCGGCTCCGACTCCGCCCCGCTCGGCTCCGCCGTCGGCCTCTCCGGTTTCGTGCGGCCCCTGGTCAGCCTTCCCGGGTGGAGGGTCTCGAAGAACGCGAGCCGTCCCCCTGCCCTCCCCCGGAGGGGCAGGCGCCTGCCCGGTCCCGTCGCCTGCATCGTCGTCACCCGTCCCTCACTTCCCCGTGAGCGAGCCGAAGTCCACGCCCGAGCCGAGCAGCAGGCCCGCGCCGAGCAGGAGCATGGTCGCCGGGACCATGAACGTGGTGATCATCAGCGTGGCCTTGGGGACCGCGCGGGCGGCCTTGCGGCGGGCGTTCTGGGCGTCCGTGCGGCGCATGTCCTTGGCGAGGGCCACCAGCGTGTCCACGATGGGGGCACCCAGCTCCTCCCCCTGCTGCAGCGCGGTGACGAACATCGCCACCTGCTCCGAGTCGTTGCGGCGCCGCAGCTCCGCGAAGGCCTGGCGGCGGCTCATGCCGAGGTCCATCTGGCGCAGGGTGATGCGCAGTTCGTCCGCCCAGGGGCCCTCGTAGCGGGAGGCCACCCGGTCCAGCGCCTGGCGGAAGCCCAGGCCCGCGCTCACCACCACCGCCAGCACGTCCAGGAAGTCCGGCAGGGTCCGCTCGATCACGTCCTTGCGGACGCGGATCGCCGACCAGATGCCGACCTCCGTCCAGAACGCCCCGAACAGGAGGAGGATCAGGGCCACGAACCATTGGCCGCGCAGCAGGAAGACCAGGAAGCCCACGCCGCCGAGGGCGCCGTAGACCGCGCGGCGGGCCGCGTACCGGTCGATGGTCAGGCCGCCCGGGTTGCCCGCGAGGTCGATCTTTCGGCGGTACTTGGCCACCAGGCGGGGGCCCATCAGGCGCAGCACCGCGGGGGCGTAGCGCATGCCCATCCGGTCGATCACCGAGCCGACCGCGCCGGTGCGGGTGGCGCCGACCTCCAGGGCAACCGCGAGGTCGCCGGGGAGCTTCGCGTCCGCGCGGTACATCCGGATGCCGGCGAAGGCCCCCCAGACAGCGAGGCCCATCAGCAGTGCAAGCAGGATTGCGATCATCAGGGCAGCCCCCTCACACGTCGATCCGGCTCAGCCGGCGGATGAGCACGAAGCCGACGGCGTACATCCCGAACGCGATGATCACGCAGGCCTGGCCGACCGGTGAGCCGGTCATCCGGTCCAGAGCGCCGCTCTTGACCCCGTTCATCAGGAACAGGGCACCGATGCCCAGGACGGGGACGGCGTACGACGTCATGGTGACCTGGGAGAGCTGGGTGCGGATCTCGCGCCGGGTCTCCTTGCGTTCCTCCAGGGTCTCGGTCAGGTTCCGCAGGGCCGACACGACCTGACCGCCCGCCCGGTTGGAGAGCACCAGGGTGGTGACGAGCACGACCAGCTCGCGGGAGGGGAGGCGGTCGGCCAGTTCACCGAGCGCGTCGTCCAGGGAGTGGCCGATCGCCAGCTGGTCCGCCACCTTGGCCAGTTCCTCGCCGGCCGGGGCCTCCAGCTCCTCGGCCGCCATGCCGATCGCGGTGCGCAGGGCCAGGCCGGCCTGGGTGGCGTTGGCCAGGATGCGGGCGAGTTCCGGGAGTTGGTTGATGAAGCGTTCGATGCGCTTCTGGCGCTGCCAGTTGAGGAACTGGACGGCCGCCCAGATGCCCAGCAGGCCGGCGAGCGGGCCGAAGAACGGGGCCAGGGTGGCCTGGCCGATCAGCCAGAGCGCGGCGACCGCGGCGAGCATGTAGGCGAAGAACTCGCCCGGGGTGACGTCCAGGCCGGTGGCCGCCAGCCGCAGCTCCAGCTTGTGCCCGAGGGCCGTGCGGCGCAGGCGGCGGTCCAGGTTGCGGAAGCGGCGCCGGCGGCCGGTGGCCGAAGCGGGTCCCGTCTGCGAGAGGCGGTCGATCAGCTCGGCGCGCTGGGCCCGGCCCGAGGCGTAGATGTGCACGCCGACGACGGCCAGGACGCAGGTCAGCAGGACGACACCGGCGGTGAGCCGGACGAGGGTGTGGAGTTCCATGGGGTGGCCTACCTACCTGGCTTCTCGGGTGGTGAGCTGGGCCGCGGAGTGGGCGACGCCGAAGGCCTGCGGAAGGGGCTGGCCCGCCATGTAGAGGCGGTCGGCGGTACGGCGCGGGAGCGGGAAGTGGTCGAAGGCGCCGTACACCCGGCCGTCCGGGGTCATGGGCTGTGCGGTGAAGCGGGCCACGGTCGCCAGCCGGTACGGCTCGCCGCCGTGGCTGTCGAGCAGCGCGACCTCGGTGATGCGGCGGGCGCCGTCGGCGAACCGGGTGAGCTGGACGATGACGTCGACCGCGCTGTTGATCTGGTCGTGCAGCGCCACGAAGGGCACCTCGACGTCGGACATGGAGGCGAGGGTCTGCAGGCGGGTGAGCGCGTCCTCCGCGCTGTTGGCGTGGACAGTGGCGAGGGAGCCGTCGTGGCCCGTGGACATCGCCTGGAGCATGTCGAGTGACTCGCCGCCGCGGACCTCACCGACCACGATCCGGTCGGGCCGCATGCGCAGGGAGTTGCGGACCAGGTCGCGGATGCTGACCTGTCCCTTGCCCTCGACGTTCGGCGGCCGCGACTCCAGCCGTACCACGTGTGACTGCTGGAGCTGGAGTTCGGCCGAGTCCTCGATGGTGATGATGCGTTCGTGCTCCGGGATCAGGCCGGAGAGGGCGTTGAGCAGGGTCGTCTTCCCGGTGCCCGTCGCCCCGGAGACGATGATGTTGAACTTCGCCTGCACCAGGCCCGCCAGCAGGAACACCATGTGCTCGTCGAGGGAGCCGAAGCCGATGAGTTCGTGGAGGGTGAAGGAGCGCGGAAAGCGGCGGATGGTGAGGGTCGGGCCGGTCAGCGACAGCGGCGGGATGATCACGTTGACGCGCTCGCCGGAGGGGAGGCGGGCGTCCACCATCGGGTTCGACTCGTCCACCCGGCGGTTGACCGTCGACACGATCCGCTCGATGGTCTGCATCAGTTGGTCCGCCGACGCGAACCGGAGGGGCAGCTGCTCCACCCGTCCGCCGCGTTCCACGAAGATCGCGTCCGGGCCGTTGACCATGATCTCGGTGATCGAGGCGTCTTCGAGGAGCGGTTCCAGGATGCCGAGGCCCAGCGCCTCGTCGACCACCCGGCGGATCAGCTGGGAGCGTTCCACCGTCGACAGCACCGGGCCCTCGCGGCTGATGATGTGCCCGAGCACCCTCTCCAGCCGGGCCCGGCGGTCGGCGGCGGCCAGCGAACTCATCTCCGCGAGGTCGATCTCCTCCAGCAGCTTGGCCCGGTAGGAGGCGACCAGATGCCCGTCCTCGCCCCGGCTGCCGTGCTCCTCCGGAGTGTTGATGCGTGCCCGCAGGCTCATGGGTTCGCTTCTCCTCGGTCAGTGGTCGCGGGGCATGGTGGCGGACTTCTCGGCGGGGTCGAAGGTCCAGCCCGGGACGATCGAGGGGATGGAGACCCTCGCGGTGACGGTGACCGAGTCGCCCCCTCCCCCGGGCTCGCCGCACTGCACAGTGAGCCCACCGCTGACCGCCTCCGCACACGCCTGCTGGGCCGACTGCCCCAGGGAGGCCGCCCGAGCCCCCGCCCGGGCCGCCGTACTGGCCTGCTCGGACGCATAGGCGACCGCCCCGATCTGGAACCCGGCCAGTCCGACGATCAGCAGGATCGGCACGAACCCGAGGTACTCGATGGCGACTTGCCCCGCGTCGCCCCTCCGGCGGTACGGCATCTCAGTCCTTCACCTCCTCCACGGCACCGGCGTGGCCGTGCACCGTGACGGGGAAGTCGATCGAGCCCGGGAAGAGGACGGGCACCTTGAGGTCCACGTCGGCCGTGACGTAGCCGGACGGACTGCACCTCACCGACGCACCCCCTTTCCACGCCCCGGACAGGTGCTTCAGCCCGGCCGCCTCGCACGCGGCCTGCCGCGCACCGCCCCGATGGGCCGCCGTCCCCGCCCGCACCCCCTCGTCCGCAGCATTCCCCGCGAGCGTGTACGCGTACCCCACGAGAACGCACTGCCACATCAGCACCAGCGTCAGGATGATCAGCGGAGTCATCCCGAGGAACTCGATGCTGACCTGTCCCCGGTCGTCCCCTCGCAGGCGTCTCATCGCCCCCTCACTCCTTCCGCCGCCGTAGGCTCACCGACCCGCGGTCGCCGCGCAGTCGGCCGCCTCCGCGATGGGACCCCTCGGGTGCCTTCGCCAGGCCGAGTTCCCCGGCGAGCGACCACAGGGCCTGTTTGACCGTGCTCCTGCTGTCCAGTTCGTGCAGGCGTCCGGCGTCCACGACGCCCTGCAGCTCCTTGAAGTTGGCGGGTACGGCCGTGCGCGCCAGTGCCGTGCCGGTGATGCGCTGGACGAGCGCGGGCTGGATCTCGGTGCCGCGGGTGTGGCGGTTGACGACGACGGTCGTCTCCTCGGCCTTGCGGATCTGCAGCCGGTCCCACATGCGCACGGTGCGCTTGGCGGCCCGTACGGCGACCACGTCGGGCGTGGTGACCAGCAGGGCGGTGTCGGCCATCTCGACCGCCGCCGCGCTCGCCCCGCCGAGCTGGGCGCCGCAGTCCAGGACGACGACCTCGTACCGGGAGCGCAGGGCGCTGACGATCTGGCGGGCGGCGCGGTCGGTGACCTCCTCGCCGCGTTCGCCCTCGGCGGGGGCGAGGAGCAGCGCGAGGCCGGTGTCGTGACGGAAGACGGCGTCGGCGAGGACGCGCGGGGAGATGTCGGTGATGGTGGCGAGGTCCACGATCGAGCGGCGGAACTGGACGTCCAGGTAGGAGGCGATGTCGCCGGTCTGGAGGTCGAGGTCGACCAGGGCGGCGGACCGGCCGGAGGCCTGCGCGGCGAGGGCGAGCTGGATCGCCGTCAGGGTCGCACCGACGCCTCCCTTGGCGCCGCTGACCGTGACGACCGTGCCGCCGACGCCGCCGAGGACGTCGGAGCCGCCGTGTCCGAGGTGGCGGCGTACGCCGGTGGACCACTGGCCGACCGCCTGGACGCGGCTGGCGAGTTCCTCGTACGACAGCGGGAGGGGGACCAGGCCGCGGGCGCCGGAGTCCATGGCGGCGGCGAACAGGCCGGGGCTCGCGTCGGTGGTGACGAGGATGACGCCGACGGCGGGGAAGCGCAGGGCGACCTCGCGGATCAGCTCCAGCGCGGGGACCGGCCCGATGCGCTCATGGACGACGACCACTTCCGGGAGTTCGTCGACCGACTCGGCGGCGAGGCGGGCGAGGGTGTCGACCAGCTGGGTGGAGTCACCGACGGGCGGCTGCGGTTCGGCGTCGGGGAGCTGGCTGAGCAGCGTGACCAGGGAGCGGACGGCGTCCGGGTCCGCGCCGGCCGGGAGGATCCTGGTGGGCATGCGGGCCGCCTCTCACTTGTCCGTCGCGAGTTCGTAGGTGCGGTCCTTGTCCGGGACGCTGGTCTCGCTGCCGGGGGCCACCAGGGCGAGCCGGACCCGCTGGGCGAAGGACTCGGCGTAGGTGATCCGCTGGGCGTCGAGGGTGGACAGCGCGAAGGTGATGGGGACGGCTTCGGTGGGCTGCTGCTGGTTCTTGCCGGAGTCGGGATCCAGGGCGGTGATCCGGCCGACGTCGAGGACGCGGGCGTTGGTGACGATGATCTTCGACTGGTCGGGGTCGCCCTCCTTCTTCCCCTGGAAGGTGGCGTAGACGTTGACCCGCGCCCCGGGTGTGATCTTGCCTGCGACGCCGGTCGCCGCGTCGATCATGATGGCGACCTCCTGCTGACCGGGCTGGAGGGCGGGCTGGTCGACGACCATGTCGGACTGGAGCAGGGAGCCGGCGCGCAGGGTGGTGACGGCGATCTTGCCCTGGATCTCGCGGAGATCGGTGACGGCGTTGCCGGAGAGCCACCGCCTGGGCATCTCGATCTTCTCGAACTGGCCCGTGTTCAGCGCGGTGTACGGCTTCACGTCGGACCTGACCCGATAGGCGGCGACCTCGGGTCCGACCTTGGAATTCGCGTCGTGGACGACGGACAGCACGCCGGCGAACGCGCCGAGAGCGCACAGGACCGACAGGAGC
The DNA here is from genome assembly GCF_040642095.1 of Streptomyces sp. NPDC020362. Lineage (NCBI taxonomy): Bacteria > Bacillati > Actinomycetota > Actinomycetes > Kitasatosporales > Streptomycetaceae > Streptomyces > Streptomyces sp. NPDC020362. The sequence continues at coordinate 6,581 of NZ_JBFAET010000055.1, read as the reverse complement.
AGGAGTATCACGCCGCGGCGCTGACGGGAGTTCATGAGCCGTGCAACCTCATTGGGGGAATCGGTCGAGCGGGATGGTGAGTCGCTTTCGTGCGGGTCAGGCGGGCGTGCGTTGTTCCAGTGCGCGAGGGGCCGGGGGTTCGTACACCGGCGGGCCGGCGCAGCAGAAGACGCACCGGTCGCCGATGACGTCGATGCCGCACCAGTGGCAGCGGGACTGCCGTACGGAGGTGACCAGTTGGTAGAGGACGGAGAGGTCGGCGAGGTGGCTGCAGAACTCCACCATCCGGCCGGTGCCCCACCACTGCGCGGACTCGGCGGGCAGCGGGGCCTCGCGCAGGCCGTGCGCGCCCCACGCCTCGGCGAGTCCGGCGACCCAGTCGGTCTGCAGCTGCCCCTTGGCGACGAGCATCCAGGTGCTGAACTCGGGCCCCTTGAGCGTGGCGCCGGGGGCGAGCTTGACGAGCTGCGGTTCGGGATGGGCCAGAACGGCGAACTGGCTGCCGGGAACCCATGACTTGGCGTGCGCCTTGAGTCCGACGGGCACCCGGTCCAGCCGGGCGACCGAGCCGAGCACCGCACCGGCGTGGATGTAGTGGGTGAGCAGCCGCCCGGCGCAGGCCAGCACACCCGGACTCAGATCGCAGGAGGCGAGCTGGCGCAGCTGGCGGGCGAGGACGGCCATGCCGAGCGGGGGCAGCTCGGGCCGGAAGAGGGCGATGCGGTCGCTCTCCAGCAGCGACCGCAGGGTGTACAGCCGGCGTACGACGGACTTGGGAGTGGCCTCGGAGCACACGACGACCACATACCCGTACTGCTCGGTCAGGGTGTGCAGTTCGGTCAGGCAGTGTTCCAGCGGGCGCCGGTCGAGGTCGTTCAGCACGACGGCGGGCATGGTCCGTTCGTCCTGCGCCGGCAGTGCCATGTCGGCACTGGTCACGGCAATGACTGTTGGCACGCGCAGCTCCCCGCTCTTCACGCCCTTCGGCCCACCGGTGTAACTCCAATGCGCCAGGACGACTTCATTGCGTGACTACCTGAGCACTGTATCCACGCCCCAATGACCGGAGAACAGCGTTTGTGTAGCTCGTGTGGAACTCTCTGGTCACAAGTCCCGCCAAAACCGGACAGGTTGAGCGCGCGACCTTCGGGGCCACACTCCGCGCGCCCTCCAGTGCGACGTTCCGCGCGACCTCCGCACAACTCCCCTCCGTGGAGATGGTTTTGGTCTGGACCTCTTGACAGCGAGATTGGTCTGGACCAACTTGTACGCCAACGGTGGCCACCGTCCCTCCCTGTTCCCCCCTCTCCCCTCTCTCTTCTCCCCTCTCTCCCCGCAGACTTCCCCCACCGGAGGCCCCAGTGGACCGCGCACCAGGCATGCCCAGACCACGCAGACGGCGGACAGCGACGTGGTCCGCCGCCACCGCCCTCGCCCTCTCGGTGGCCGGCCTCGCCGCCGCTCCCGCGTCCGCGGCGGACGTCAACAACGTCAAGAACGCCGGCTTCGAGTCGGGCCTGACCAACTGGACCTGTACGGCGGGCAGCGGCACGACGGTCTCGTCCCCGGTCCACGGCGGCTCCTCGGCCCTCAAGGCGACCCCGGCCGGTCAGGACAACGCCCAGTGCACCCAGTCGGTGGCGGTGAAGCCCAACTCGACCTACTCGCTGAGCGCGTGGGTCCAGGGCGGCTACTCCTACCTGGGCGTGACGGGCACGGGCACGACGGACGTCTCGACCTGGACCCCCGACACGACGTCCTGGAAGCAGCTGTCGACGACGTTCACCACAGGCGCGTCGACGACATCCGTCACCGTGTACACACACGGCTGGTACGGCCAGGCCGCCTACTACGCCGACGACGTCTCGGTCTACGGCCCCGACGGCGGGGGCGGCGGCGACCCGGCCCCGACCGTGCCGTCCGCCCCGCCCGGCCTGTCGGTCTCGGGAACGACCTCGTCCTCCGTCTCCCTGTCCTGGTCCGCGGTGTCGGGCGCGACGGGCTACAACGTGTACCGCGACGGCACGAAGGTGACCGCGGTGACGGGCACGTCGGCGACGGTGACCGGCCTGTCCGCGTCGACCTCGTACTCGTTCCAGGTGACGGCGACCAACTCGGCCGGTGAGTCGGCGAAGTCCGGGGCGGTGACGGGTACGACGTCTTCCTCCGGGAGCGGCGGCGGAGGCGGCGCGGTGCCCAAGCACGCCGTCACGGGCTACTGGCAGAACTTCAACAACGGCGCGACGGTCCAGAAGCTGTCGGACGTCCCGTCCTCGTACGACATCATCGCCGTCGCCTTCGCGGACGCGACGTCGACACCGGGCGCGGTCTCCTTCAACCTGGACTCGGCCGGGCTCGGCGGCTACACGGTCGACCAGTTCAAGGCCGACATCAAGGCCAAGCAGGCGGCCGGCAAGAAGGTCGTCGTCTCCATCGGCGGCCAGAACGGCACGGTGTCGATCAACGACTCGACGTCGGCGACGAACTTCGCGAACTCGGTGTACTCGCTGATGCAGACGTACGGCTTCGACGGGGTGGACATCGACCTGGAGAACGGCCTGAACGCCACGTACATGACGCAGGCGCTGCGCGCGCTGTCCGCGAAGGCGGGCTCGTCGCTCGTCATCACGATGGCCCCGCAGACGATCGACATGCAGTCGACGTCGAACTCCTACTTCCAGACGGCCCTGAACATCAAGGACATCCTCACGGTCGTCAACATGCAGTACTACAACAGCGGTTCCATGCTGGGCTGCGACGGCAAGGTCTACAGCCAGGGCTCGGTGGACTTCCTCACCGCCCTCGCCTGCATCCAGCTGGAGGGCGGCCTGTCCCCGTCCCAGGTGGGCCTCGGCCTCCCGGCGTCGACGAGCGCGGCGGGCAGCGGCTACGTGTCGCCCGCCGTCGTGAACAACGCCCTGGACTGCCTGACGAAGGGCACGGGCTGCGGCTCCTTCAAGCCGTCGAAGACCTACCCCGACCTGCGGGGCGCGATGACCTGGTCGACCAACTGGGACGCGGCGTCAGGGAATGCGTGGTCGAACTCGGTGGGGGCGCATGTGCATGCGCTGCCGTAACGGGAGCCGCTCGAGCTCTCCCGGCTTCTCGGCGTGAGGACGCCCGGGCCCCGTGGTGGGTCCGGGCGTCGCCGTGTGGACGGTGCGCACTGCCAGGGGACGGATTCGGCCAAAGGGCGCCTACCGGGTCGGGTACCGCGTTGCACCCGTCGATGAGGTGAGGTGATGATCCCGGGCATGGCTGAGCAGGGGGGTGCCGCCGACCAGGCGGGAGAGATACGCAGGTCACGGCTGTCGGAGTACGCGGAGATGGCTGGGGCGGGCGTACCTGAAGTACCCCCGGTACCCGAGGCACCCGAATCACCCGAATCACCCGCCGAGATCGCTCCGGAAAAGCGCGAAGTCGCACCGGACGTACCCGAGGTGTCTCCGCAAGTACCTGCCGTTGCCGCGCCCGAACCGGCTGACGTGCGGCGCAGGCGCCGGGAGTTCGCGGCGCTGCTGGGCGAGTTCCGCCGCACGGCCGTTCTCGTCCCCCTCGACGCGGACGAGAACCCCCTGACCGCCGACCAGGGCGGCATCCGCTGGATCCTGGCCTTCTCCGACGAGTCGGCGCTGGCGCGCTTCGCGATCGCGAGGGCCGAGGGCGACCGGGAGTGGCCGTACCAGCGGGTGCTGGGAGCCAGGTTGCTGGATGCCGGGGTCCCGGCCGTCGGGGTGCCGTGCGGGGTGGCTCTGGATGCCGCGAGCGGAGACCAAGAGGTGCTGTTTCCGCCAGTGATGGGGATCGTGCCGGACGCGGTGGCCGTCGACCGGGCCGCCGGGACGAGGGAGGACGTGCCGCGGTGAGCGGAACCGGGGGCAAGGACATCAAGGCCGAGGGCCTGGACGAGATAGCGCAGGGCATCACGCTCACCCTGGCCGAGCTGAAGGACCTGGGCGTCGACAGCCTGGCCGGGGCGGGCCGGGGCTTCTCGAACATGGAACTCTCCGGGATGCAGATGGGGCACGAGGGCCTGACGTCGAAGTTCAAGTCGTTCTGCGAGCGCTGGGAGTGGGGCGTGCGCACGCTGGTGCTGGAGGGCAACGCGTTCGCGGAGGACGTAGGTCTCGCGGCAGGCACGCTGTACGAGACGGACCAGTACGTCGGCGGGGCCATGAAGATCGGTGCGAACTCGCTGTGGGGCAATCCGTACGCCTCCGAGGACGACATCCAGAAGCAGAGCTGGCACCAGCTAGCACGGAACAGCGCCGACGCCTACGCCAACCCGGACGTCAGCCAGAAGTCCTTCGAGGAGGCGTGGCAGCACACGAAGCAGAGCGCCGAGAGCGCCGGGCACGACGTGATGACGGCCAAGGTGGGCCCGATGGGATTCGGCCCCGTGGGCGTGAGCGCGGACGACTTCAAGCACACGGTCGAGAACGCTGAGGGCGGCCGGCAGGACGGGAGCGCCGGCTGATGGGACTCGGTGACCTGACCAACTCGGTCGTGGGCGGGGCCGAGGGGCTCATCGACGACGGCAAGAAGCTCGTCGGCAAGGGCGTCGACAAGGCTACGGACCTCACCGGCGACGTTCTGGACAAGGTCGGTGCCCACAAGTACGCCGACCTCATCAGGGCCGGGGGCGACTACCTCGCCTCGGACCTCGACGCCACCCCGGGCGAGAAGCAGCTGGGCGAAACCGACCTGGCCTTCGAACTGATCCACGGCAATCCCCAGGACATCCAGGCCAGCGCCAAACACCTCAAGGACTTCCACACCGCCTTCGACAAGGTCGGCCAGGGCATGCGGAAGCTGGACTCCTCGTCCTGGCAGGGCGAGGCGGCCGACGCGTTCCGCAAGAAGTTCGCCCCGCACCCGGTCAAATGGCTCTGGGCCGCGGACGCCTGCCACCTCGCGGCCGGCGCGCTGGACAACTACGCCGACACGGTCACCTGGGCGCAGAAGCAGGCCCAGGACGCGATCGACCTCTACAAGAAGGGCGTGCAGGCGTCCAAGGACGCGGCCGAGGCCTACAACAAGAAGGTCGACGCCTACAACGCCAAGGTCGAGGCGAAGGAGGACCCGGGGCCGAAGCCGGATGCGTTCCACGACCCCGGGACGGCGGACATCAAGGCGGCGACGGAGAAGCTCGCCGCGGCCCGCAAGCAGCGCAACACGGTTGCCGGAATCGCATCCGACGCGGTCGACAAGGCCCTGGCCCACGCGCCGGCCGAGCCGCCCCCGCTCACCCGTCTCCAGGTGGACGGCACGGACGGCCTGAACGCCTTCGACACCGAGTCCGTCCACTTCGCGGGAGGCGTGGTCAAGGGCACCGCGGGCCTGATCGACTTCGCCCGCGGCCTCAACCCCACAGACCCCTACAACCTCACCCACCCCGCGGCGTTCCTCCAGAACACGAGCATGACCCTCGCGGGGCTCGTCTCCAGCGCCACACATCCCGATCGCACCCTGAAGACGACCTGGGACGAATTCCGCAAGGACCCGACCGAGTTCACGGGCCGCGCCTTTCCCCAGGCGCTGGGCCTTGACGGGCTGGGCTTCGAAGCGGGGGCAGCACGTAAGGCGGCGATGGAGGGGGCCGAGGCGCGGGGGGCTGGGGCAGTAGGACGGGGGGAGGCGGGGGCCGAGGGGGCGAGTGCGAACTCCGCGGCAGACACGGCCAGGAGCAACCCCGGCGAGCACGACAACCCCAGTCCCGGCAGCCAGGTCGAGAAGGACCCCACGGATCCGGTCGATCTCACCACCGGCAAGATGTATCTGCCGCAGACGGACGTGACGCTGCCCGGCGTGCTGCCTCTCGTCTTCAAGCGCCGTGTGGAGTCGGGTTACCGCTTCGGTCGCTGGTTCGGCCCGTCGTGGTCGTCGACGATCGACCAGCGCCTGGAGATCGATTCCGAGGGCGTCGTGTTCGTCACCGAGGACGGCATGCTCCTCGCCTACCCGCATCCCGCACCCGGCCTGCCCACGCTCCCCAGCCACGGCCCCCGCCGGCCCCTGGACCGTGTGGACGGTGGCTATACGATCACCGACCCGGGCACCCGCCGCACCTGGCACTTCGCCGACCGGACCGAGAACCTGGCGGTCCTGGAGCAGATGGACGACCGCAACGGCAACTGGATCACCTTCGAATACGACACCGAGGGCACCCCTCTCCGGATCGTGTCCAGTGCAGGCCACGGCGTGCGCATATCGACGGAGGCGGACCGGGTCACGGCGCTGCACCTGGTGACCACCGGCCAGGAGCTGAAGCGCTACGGCTACACGGAAGGGAATCTGACGGAGGTCGTCAACTCCTCAGGCCTGCCGCTGCGCTTCACCTACGACGAGGCGGGCCGCGTCACCTCGTGGACGGACACCAACGACCGCGGCTACTCCTACGAGTACGACGACCAGGACCGCTGCATCGCCGAGGGCGGCACGCACGGTCACATGACCCTGCGCCTGTCCTACGACGAGACCGACCCCGAGACCGGCCTGCGCGTCACCACCGCGACCACCGCCGAGGGCCACACCCGCCGCTACGTGGTCGACGACCACTTCCAGGTGGTCGCCGAGATCGA